>JANMOF010000135.1:0-40447 GCA_031368925.1 Leptospiraceae bacterium | reverse complement strand
TTCTTTTTTGTTCATATCTGTAGTGCCGGCGGTTACTGCAATAATAGGCGTGTCTCGAGTTCGTTCTAGTTTGCGGATTTCGACGGTAGCCTCATGACCATTCATTTCAGGCATTTGAATATCCATTAAGATAATATCGGGTTGTTCTTTTGTAAATACCTCAATTGCTTCTTTACCATTAGCTGCATCTAAAATTGTAGCTAATGGTAAAATATTTCTAATAATGGTTTTGATTAAGCTTAGATTTACCAAATCATCATCTACAACTAAGACTTTAAATTTATTTCCATTAGGAACTTCGTTTACCGTTTTATCTATTTCAATTTTATTCTGGATAAATATATTTTTCCCATACTCTACTTTTAAGAATAGAGAAAAGGTAAATATACTACCAACACCGAGTTCACTGTTTACTTCTAATTTACTATTCATGAGCGCGAGGAGATCATTGCAAATCGTAAGACCAAGTCCTGTTCCTCTAAATTTTCGATTATTAGATGAGTCCACTTGCGCGAATGCTTCAAATATTTTTACCTGGTTTTCTTTTGATATACCAATGCCTGTGTCCTGGACAGAAAAATTAATATTTGCATCCATATTTTGAGGATTATAGTAATTTGTCTCAATTATAATTTTTATTTGTCCATGAGTAGTAAATTTTACTGCATTACTTAAGAGGTTGATCATAATTTGCCGCAATCGAATAGGATCTGTCCAAATAAAACGCGGAGTATTTGTAGGAATTGCCAGTAAAATTTGTATTCCCTTCGCTAATGCTCTAAAATTAATTACATCTACTACTTGGTTGATTAACTCGAATAGGTCGACTTTTTCCATATGAAGTTCTAATTTTCCAGCCTCTATTTTAGAAAAGTCTAATACATCATTTAATAATTCTAAAAGAGAATTTGCTGATTGTAAAACAATATTTAGATATTGTCTCTGTGTATCGTTTAAATTAGATATAACAAGTAAATCTGTAAATCCGATGATTGCATTTAGAGGAGTTTTTATTTCATGACTCATGTTTGCTAGAAATTCCGACTTTGTTTTATTCGCTGCTTCTGCCTGTTCTTTTGCTTTAATGAGATCTGATTCTGCAAGTTTACGAGCAGTTATATCCATATGAGTTCCCACAATACGAAGCGGATTACCATCATTATCTCTTTCTACGACAGCACCTTTATCTAATATCCAAATATAATTACCATCTTTGTGAAGTGCCCGTATTTCTGTTTCGAAATTTTTTCCATTCGGATTTAGAATTACATTGTTTGTAAGTGTGTATAATTTGCCAATATCCTCTGGATGAACGCGTGAGCTCCAAGAATCTATGTTTGGTTTTGGATCTCCTGGATCTAAGCCGAGCATTGTAAGCCATCTATCATTCATATCAAGTTCGCTAGTAGAAAAATTCCAATCCCACAATCCCAGCTCGCCCCCGCTTAAAGCGAGACGCAATTGTTGTTCACTTTTTTTCTGTGATTCTTCTGCTCGTTTTCGCTCTGTAATATCTTTTCCAAAACAGGCAGCTCCGATAATCGTATTGTCTCTGTAAATTGGCTTTAGATTTAAATCTATGGAACTTTTGGATAAAGCGTTATTAGCCGCACCTGTAAATTCTGTCTTTATAGATTCTCCGGCAAGTGCTCTTTCATATAAGTTCTGCCAGAATTTTAAAATTTCAGGTGAATAGGAATGTATCTGCAAAAGTGAATTTCCTTTCTCTAAGGTTTTTCCACTTACTTTTTCTATTCTTTCAATGAATGCAAGGTTCGCAGAAAGTAAATTGAAATTTCTGTCTACGCTCCAAATGAAATCATCGGTGCTATTGAAAAGTGTATCTCGTTCTCTGTTCAAATTAATAATAGCATTTTCTTTTTCCAGGCGCTCAGCAATAGTAGCGGTTAATGTCAAAGTGTTAACCATTATTACGCTAATGAAACTATAGAGGAGTATTAAGCTCGAATTAATACTCCCAGTAAAAAATGGTCCATGATTATTAATAGTCCCTACAACTGCAATTATCATCGCAATAAAAGCAAATGCTATCGCAACCTTTTGGCTGAAGCGAATGGATGCCCATATTAATAATGGAAAAATAAACCAGGTAAAATATTTAACTGGTAGGAACAAATTAAAATCGAAATAAATAATTACTTGAATCGCAACAATGCATAGAATGCAAATTAGTCCTTCGGTTGTTTTTGATAAAGTGTTCTTGATTGGGAAGTGAAAAAACCATGTGAGTAGCAATGCCCCAAGAGTTAAAATTCCAAAAGCATCCCCAGCCCACCACGAAAAAGCAGCATCAAAAAATCTTTTCCATTCCAGCATTCCATTTAGGCATAGACCGGTAACGCCAACAAAGGCACTTAAAATTGGTGAAAGCAAAACTGCGAAGAATAGGAATAAGCCGATATCTTTTAGTCTAGAAAGCTGTTTATTGAAATCAAATAGATAAGTTAGAATAAAATGTGAAATAAGCGGCTCTAGGGTATTCGCGATAACTGCCGCAAAAACAAATCCAATTGGAGCTTCTGTAAAATAATTTGCTAAGAATGCTCCAATACTACTTCCAAGCCAATACTTGCGCCCCAGAATAAGTAAGACGGCTATCCCGAGTCCAGAAGGTAACCAGAACAGAGTAATATTGGACTGGACGAAAGAAAATGTTAAGCCAATTTTTGCCAGCAAGAAAAATAAAATAGAAATTAGAATTACTCTAAAACAATAAACTATTATGTTATTCTGCAGCACAATCTTTTGTATATTGATTGCAATGAAAAATGCAATCAATTTTTGATAACAACCTAGTTTTTTAAATAACCGGGTTGTTTTCTACTTTCCTCGATTCATTCTAACTCTTTTCTTCTTTGCGCTTAATCGGGATTTTCCCCAAGGTTTCACTGCCTATATTTAGAAAAACTCCCTCGAGTTTTGTTCCTGACAGAAGCCTCGAGAATACTTCGGCAACGGATTCTCCTCCTAGAATTGCAAGAGGAGCCATTGCTTCAGCAATCTTCACAAGTTGCTCTTTGTCATTGAAGGATTGAAGTGCTGCAATGAAGTCGGGGCTAATTGCCTTTGCCCGCTCAACCATAGCTCGCACTTGTGTATCGAGTTCTTTTGCGGAAAGATTGATATTCTGTTCTTTAAAAAATACTTCCTGGTCGAGTCTTGATTTGTCGCGAGTAAGTTGTAGAGAGTTAATTTTATTCATCAAATCTTCTTTGTTTAACTGGTTGTTTAGTTTTAGATTCTCGATGGACGCGTTAGATTGCGATCTAGTTGTTTCTAGTTCTAATCGTTTTTCTAGCTCTTCTTTTTCGTAACCGTAGACTGCTTTTTGGGTAATATACTGTGATTCGCTAGTTTCTCGCTTAACTGTTTCCATGAATTTTAAAATTTCTAACTTAGACTTTTCGCGGGTAAGCGTTGTTGACTCCTGAATCGAAGCTTGTTGTGATTCCTGCATAAGCTTAGCAATTGCGGCGTCCTTAATGATAATTCCTGTGACTTCTACGTCATAGACTTTCATTTCATTTTCTGCGAAGTGATAACCTGCATTATCCTCACCCAGGATAGTTTTTTTGATGATGTTAATTCCATTTGTATAAAATTCTTCTACACGGTAATTTTTTACGGCTGTGCGGATAACAGATCTAAACCTGTCAGTAAGAAACTTGACGTAATTCTCTACATTAAACCATTTAGATGAATCATTCACAAAATTTAGACGGTAAGAAAGTTTAATCTGGATGCTTACAAAGTCCTTAGATTCAACATCAATCGTATCGGATACTTTGTTATTGGCAACGCGAAGATAAACATCTCGAACAAGATTTTCGTCAGACTTTGGATTTCCTTTTGATAAAGAAAATACTTGCATGTCCTCATCGAATTCTAGCAAGTAAGTGCTAGGTCCAACAATGACTTTGCGCTCGCCTGATTTTCCGACGACCATGATTGCATAACCTGCCCATACCCCGAGAGAAACTGCTCCATCGTATTTTGTATCGAGTGTAATATAGCGGGGAGGAGTGTATTTATTTCTTCTTTGAAATGAGTCACTTGCGATTTGTTCTTTTTCTTCTTCCTCTGCTGGAATTTTTGCTAATAGCTCGTCTGATATGGAAAAACTAGCCGCTGATGGAGAAGGGCTTTGAGGACTAGCGGCAAATGCTGGTTTGTCGGCTTGAATTGCTTTTTGACGTAACTCCGCATTGATTTCTACCGCGCGATCATTTCCGGGAAACCAGAGATTCACTTGGCGATTTTCTAATATACGTCGCACAATCACTTCAAAGCGAGGATCCGGTAAAAACATATCAGGACCACGACGGAGTTTTACTTCGCCGGTAAGACGATTCATTACATAACGCGCTTCCCCAAGTGGAATTGCAACAGCGTAATGTACCTCGTTATCCTCATACTTTACGATTGCATGTTCTTTGCGCGGGAAGTAAATCATCTGGTCTTTGCCAGTGAAAAAAAGCTCATCGCCTTCTTTGTATTGCTTATCGCCTTCCGAATACGGAGCGATTACCTTGATGTAAATCCCTTTGATCTCACTGAGTTCGATTGCGCGGTATTTGCGACTTCCATCTTTTTGAATAAATGTTTCTGTTGGCTCTGGAAATACAACTTCAGGACCTCGCACATAACGTTTGTTTCCATCTTCATCTAAGAGGATACAGTATTCTAGCCGCTCGAGAGTGACTGCTTCTCTGATGTATTGATTTTTTGCATCTTTGACTACTTCGATTCCCGTTGGCGGTATATAGAATGAAACCTCAGTTCCTTTAATTGTAATATGCTTTCCCAGTTTTAATTTAGAAATATCAAATTCTGTTTGTCCTGTGCTAGACTCACTTGTTTTGATGACAGCCTTGTTCCAATTTTCTTTAGCGGCTGTTTCGTCGTAAACTCTAACGACTAAGTATTGATTGGAACGTAAGTGATGACCCTTGACTACATTTACCATTTGCCCCGACCAGAGTGGAAAAGAAATCGGTCCGGGGATATTCACTTTATGCCCCACGTTTAGCTCGATAAGGCTATTGACTGTTCCTGTCTTTGGATTAGAGTTATCCTTCGCTGGATTTTTTAGAACAAGATACCAACCTTCTGGAGAAATTGCAAATGTTTGTATCGCACCTTCAAGAGAGCATTTTTCAAAGCGTTTGGTTCTTTCGTTGAAGATAATAGGCTGGTCAGTGTTAGATAGACTCGCCTTGTAAGGACCGACATATATATTAATATTTCCTTTTGTTTGATCGGAAATAAATGCAAACTCGTTGGGAGAGAGAATCAAATCCCGTTCTCGCTGTCTTTCTTCTACTGCCATAAAACGCTCCTGCTTCTAGTTTATTCTGCAAATCTTAATTTGATAAATAGAACAAGCAAGTAGAAAAAAGTTTAATTCAAGGATTATTGCCTCGGTGGCATATTTGTATGGAGAGAGATTATTCTTCTAGTTGTTTTAGTAGGTCTATCATTTCTGCATTTTTGAAAGGTTTTACCATCCATGCACATGCGCCTGCATCTTCTCCTTTCTTTCGAATTTCGGAGCTTGACTCAGTGGTGAGAATAACGATTTTCATCTCTTTTCCATTGGGATGATTTAAGACCAATGGAACAAGTTCTATTCCTGTTTTTCCCGGCATGTTTACATCGAAGATACCAAAGTCAAATTTTCCTTCATCCATTTTTTTTAGCGCCTCATCAGCATTAGACGCTCGAACTACGTCATAATCCTCGAGGCTCAGGGCAGTCTCAATTATATTTAAAACCATTGGGGAGTCATCAACTATAAGAACTTTTTTCATACTCTACCTACCTTGCTTTTTATAAAATGGGAAATCTAACCCAAACACAAACATCTTTTGTGTTACTATCTCGTCTCATATTATTGTCTGTTGTATAAAACGAAATGCTACCTTTATGTAAATCAATAATTTTATTTACGACGGTGAGACCTAAGCCAAATCGAAATGTCTCCTGCATAAATCTATCATCAACAACATTCGTCAATCTGAAAAATGGTTCGAATATTTTATGTGCATTACTCTCTGTTATCCCTACGGTTCCGTCAGAATTTTTATAAGCAGGGTTTAAAATTCTAATTCCCAGATCGGACTTATCATGAGAAAATAATATATAGATAGTATCCCCGTCTTCAGAGTATTTGATTGCATTTGTGAGTAATTCATCAAAGACTAGCTTTAAATTTTCAGGGCTTGCTATGATTGATCTAGATGCAAGTTCTATTGGAAAATTTCCCATCACTATTTTTTGGGTTTTAATTCCAGCTATTGGTTTCATTCCTTTTACCATTGCGGTTAACGCACTGTAAAAATCCTTAAGAGTCATTTTTTCGGTATAGTAATTCTTTTCAGCAAGTATTTCCTGTGTTTTGGTAAGACTATCGCTTAGTTTTAGAATTTCATCATAATTGTCTTTTAATAATTGGTAAATTTTTTCATGAACCAGGTAGGCTTTTTTATCTTCGTCCAATTTTGCTTTCGAAAATAAAATACTGAGTGTGCTAATAAGAGAACCGAGCCCGCTTCCATGAAAGAAGCTAATATTGATTTGGTGTATAAGTTCATTAGCCAGGGATTCTACTTTCCTGGTATCGAGTTCTTTTCGCCAATCAAACACTTTGATCATAGATTCGAAAACTTGTTTTTCGTTAGATTTAAAGTCTGAAATTTTCGATATGACTCTTCCGTAGCTAACTGCTTTTGTTATGGCAAAATGTAATTTGAATTTATAAATTGGGTAAGCAACAATGTCATAGACATTATAATTTTCCATCATCTGGATGAATTCATCGCCTTCATCCCTGTTGATTAAAAGAATTACCAATTGAAATGGATAATCAGCTAATATGTTAGCGAGATTTTTTTGATTCTCTTTTGAAGTATCCATAAAGTCATATACTAAAAGCCATGACTCTTCTGATCTTAGATTGGTCGTGAGATTATCTATATTATCCGCTACACTGAATTTATAAGTAAGATCACTAATATAGGCTGTGACCTGTTCTACAATTGTTTCATTTTTAGTATAAAGTAATATTTTGTCAGACATACAAACCCGAGTAATTCAAATACGTTTTTAATTTGGATACCATCATAGAAAGTGGAAGTTGCTCTTCTACAGCTCCAATGTCGTGAGCCACTTTTGGCATTCCATAAATCAGAGCCGATTGTTCGTTTTCTCCAATTGTTCTTGAGCCTGCATCTCGCATTGCGAGTAGTCCCTTTGCTCCATCCATACCCATGCCTGTCAAAATAATGCCAATTGTCTCCGGTGCAAGTTTATTCTCAACTATGGAATGAAATAGAACATCTACGGAAGGTCTATGCCCGTTTACTTTTTCTGTTTGCGTTAATCCGACTGTATGGTTTATTCCGTTTCTTCTATTCACTACTAGATGAAAATCGCCAGGCGCAATATAAATACGTCCGGCTTGAATTAAATCTAAGTCTTTCGCTTCTCGCACATCGAGTCCAAAGTCTTTGGATACACCTTTTGCAAAAGTTGCAGTAAATCCTGGCGGCATATGCTGCGTAATCACAATGCATGGAAAATCCTTTGGAACGGTTGATAACACTTCTCGTATTGCTGTGACTCCTCCTGTTGATGCACCAATTGCAATGAGGTTATACTTACTTTTATGCTGTTTACCTGCATTTGGATTTGCTACTAATGGGAGGGATTTATATTTTAAATGCTTGAGCCATCTATCAATATTGATAGTAGACGCAGTTTTAATTTTCTGGATTAATTCTACTTGCGTTGACTCTAGAGTAAACGCTCCCCCATCTGGCTTTGTCACAAAATCAACCGCACCGTATTGTATCGCTAGAATTGCTTTTTCTGATCCTTCCTCTGTAGTACTACTCACCATTATTACAGGTATTGGATATTGTGGCATTAGCTTTCGCAAAAATTCCACTCCATCCATGCGGGGCATTTCTACATCTAGGGTAAGCACATCTGGCTCTAATTCAGGAATGAGTTCGCTAGCCTCATATGGGTTGGAGGCTTCCCCGACAACTTCGATCTGCGGGTCACTTGTAATCATTTTTTTGATTATATTTCGGACAACCCTTTGGTCATCTACGATAAATACTTTTATTTTTCTGTTACTATCCATGGGAAGCTTCGGATTCTTTATTTTCCTTATAGTAATTATTGATAAAGAATCTAATATCGAGTATCATTCCTATATTTCCGCTTCCAAGTATGGTGCAACCGGAAAATCCCTTTGTGCCCTTTAGATAATCTGGAATAGGTTTAATCACGACAGATTGATTGCCAACAATTCCATCGAATACAAGTGCTAGCGAATTATTCTTATACTCCACAATGATCACATAAAGAGATTTTTCATAGGATGAGTTTTTATCGCTCGAGTCGTGATTGAGTAACCTCTCTACGGAGACAACAGGTATTAGCTGATCTCTAAAGCGAATCACTTTCTTGTCTTGATCAATATAGTCAATTTTTGATTCTGTAAGGTTAAGAGTTTCTTTTACGTCGATTGTGGGGATAATATAGAATACCCCATTGTAGATGACAACCATTCCTTCGATGATCGCAATTGTAAGTGGTAATTTTAAAATAAAAGAAGCACCCTGGTCTTTCCTGGTTTTGATTTCTATATCGCCGTTGATCTTTGCTATGTTTCTACGAACAATGTCTAGACCTACGCCCCGTCCAGAAATATCCGTTACTTTGTCGCTTGTGGAAAATCCAGGTTGAAATATGAAGTCCCAAATCCTTTCATCTTTAAGATTTTCTTCTTCCCCTTCTTTGATTAAACCGCGCGACTTTGCTTTCGTTAAAATTCTATCTTTGTCTAGTCCGGCACCATCGTCAGAAACAATGATCCAAACTTCATTACCGGAGTGCATTGCTTCAATTCTAATATTTCCAGATTCCGGTTTTCCCTTTGCTAGTCTTTCTTCACCTGTTTCTAATCCATGATCAATGCAATTTCGAATTATATGAACGAGTGGGTCAGTCAATATTTCGAGCGCATTTTTATCAATCTCGGTTTCTTTTCCTGTTATTTGGAGTCCAACCTTCTTTCCAGTCTTTTGTGCGAGGTCTCGAACTAGCCTTTCCATCTTATTGAATAAACCTTCAAGGGTAATCATTCTTAGCTGCAAGGATACTTCTTGCAGGTTACGGACAACTTTGCGTAAATAAGAAGATTGAATAGAAAAATTAGGAAGATCTAATTCTTTAATGTCAGGATTTTGGGTAACAAGAGATTCCGCAATCACAAGCTCACCTATCATGTCGAGCAGGTAATCTAGCTTTTCCGTTTCAATTCGAATGTCTTTTTTAACTGCTGCCTGATTATTTCCATTACCGTTAATAATCTCAATCGGTGTTGCCTTCTTTTTCTCTAGAGTAGGGGGATTTTCTTTTTCTAGAGGTAAATTTTTATTATTCTCTTCTGTGGGAGCTTCCTCGGTTAGCACTATTTTCTTTTTGAAGATGCCAAACCTGGGTTCTTCTTTTCTAGGTTCAGTAGATTCTGCTTTAAGGTTTGCTTTGATATAGAATAGGCGGGGAATCAATGTATCCGCCTTATCTTTGAACATTGTATCTGTCTTATTCTCGTTTAGATTGGAGAAAATTTCATACAATGTATCGCGTGCTTCCATAAAAAGCTGAATCATTTTTTGATCTAGAAGAGAATTATCATTTCTTACAATCTCGAGTAGTGATTCAGCAGAATGAGCGAGGCTAACGATTACATTGAAGTTGAAAAAGCCCGCGTTTCCTTTTAGGGTATGGAAATAGCGGAATAAAGAGTTTACCTTTTCCGGGTCAACAGACGAATCTGTTAAACTTTTTTCTAAGTGAATCAGAATTCCTTCTGCTTTGTCTAAAATTTCTTGTGAATCAAGCACAAGATCTGAAAGTTCATTTTCTCCAAGCATTTTTGAGCCTAAGCAATTCCTTTTACATCTTTTTCATGAATAAATTTATTCAGGTTGATAAGGATTTTTAACGTATCACCTGACTTACCAATGGAATCAACAAAACGTTCCACATCTGCTTCTTCAAATCCCGGCGAAGGTTCAATAGCATCAGCCGGAATTTTTAAAACTTCTTTGACTCCATCGACAACAAGACCCGCACTGAGATTATTGATATTCATGATGAGGATACAGGTAAATTCGTTGTATTCGATCGGAGGCAAACCGAATCTTAGCCGCACATCAATAACGGGAATAATTTTTCCACGTAGGTTAATCACTCCTTTTACATACTGCGGCAAATTGGGAATAAACGTAATCGGTTGAAAGGCAATGATTTCGATTAAGTAACGAATCTCTATTCCATACTCCCTTCCATCAATGAAGAAGATGATGTAGAGATTCTCCATCGTATCCTGTGATTCTTCGAGTTGCTCTTCATCAAATGTTGTAGTCATATTTAATCCTTACTTCAAATCAATTTTTCTTTTAGTAGAAGATTGAATGTTCTTTTTCTCATCGCGTGATCTTTTGATTTGAAATCTCTTCACCATAGCTTGAAAAGCTTCTGCCTGGCTCGACAACTCAAGACTAGCCGCAGAACTTTCTTCGGCAGTAGCAGCAGCACTCATAGTGACTTGCGAAATTTGATTGATACCCGATGTAGTTTCTACAACCGAAGAAGATTGTTCAATCGAAGCAGTAGCAATATCTTTTACAAGTTCTGTTACATCAACAACACCCGCAGTCATCTTGTTTAGTTCGTTAGCCGTTCGCCCCGCGATGTCCATACCCGAGCGAACTGTTTTGATCGAGCCTTCAATCATCTTTGTAGTTTCTTTTGCAGCGTTCGCACTTCGTGATGCGAGGTTACGCACTTCTTCCGCAACAACGTTAAACCCTTTTCCATGTTGTCCAGCACGTGCCGCTTCGACAGCAGCGTTTAACGCGAGTATGTTTGTCTGGAATGCAATGGCATCAATTTCTTTAATGATCTTAGCAATATTTTCAGATGTATCACTGATTTCTTCCATTGCTTTAAGCATTCCCTTCATTTCGTTATTGCTTGCAACAGCTTGCTCTTTGACGCTTAATGCGCGTTCACTTGCATTCTTCGCATTATTGGCATTATCCTTAGCTTTGAGTTCGATGACGGCGAGCGTTGCAGTAATCTCTTCTACACTACTAGCTTGTTCATTAGAGCCTTGCGATAAAGATTGACTGGAATCAGCGACTTGTCTGGAGCTAATCAGGATTTGATCCGAGGCGTTGATAATTTCTCCGATGAGTTCGTTAAAAGAATCCACGATGAGAGTGAGAGCTTTTTTAATTTCAGCAAAATCTCCCGCGAAGTCTTTTGTCACATCAATTGTCAAATCACCTGATGACATGGAAGACAGAACTCTTGAAATTTCTCCTACGTATTCGTTTAGAGTAACTAAGCTTGAATTGAGAGCGGTCTTAATAGTAGCATGGTCACCCTTGTAATCGCCTGTAACTCTAGCTCTTAGGTTTCCTTTGGATAATTCTAGTAATACGCTAGAAGCTTCTTGTATAGGAAGGATCACAGCGTCTAATATATTGTTAACCCCGTCTATTAATTGAGTGTAGGAACCTTTAAATTTTTTCGAATTTCCTCTTGTGGATAATTTGCCGTTTACTGCAGCTTGCGTGAGCATTTCTATTTCTTCAGTTAATAGATATAGGTTAGAGCGGACCTTATCAACTTTTTGATTTGCAATAATTTGTTTTCCGGGAAGTTTTTTCAATTCAACAGTTAAGTTACCCTCCCCATACTCACCGACAGTATTCAGTATTTCTAAAATATTGGTAACATGAATTTTTACGTTATCAACTACACCCTCTGCCATTGTTTTATAGATTCCTTTGAACCCGGATGGATCAATATAATAATCTATATCGCCTGCTTTTTGTTCATTGGTCATCGTTTTCATATCAGATTGGAAACGGTTAAGTGTATTTACAAGAATGTTTAGATTAGATTTGATCGTATTAAAATCTCCAAAATATTCTTTTGTGATCGGTTCTGGAATAATTCCCTGAGAAATTTTATCAACATAGTCCGCGGCAACGTTAAGTGGTCCTATTACTGCGTCTAACGTCTGATTAATTCCTGAAACCATTTCTTTAAATGTAAATTGAAATTTATTTGCATCTGCACGGGTGGAGAGTTTACCGGCGATAGCCGCATTTACTAAAGTTAGAATTTCCTGGTTGAGGCTAATAAGACTTTTCTTTACTGAATCAATTGAATCGGTAATCTTTGCTTTTTGACCCGGAAGTCTATCCATATCAACATTTAGATCTCCGATACTATAACGTGTAACCACTTCAACAATTCTCATTTTTACTTGAATATGTTGTTCTACTAGGGAATTGACGTTATTCGCCATATCGGCATAAACTCCGCTAAATTTACTTGCGTCAATCCTTTCGCTGATTAAGCCTTGCTCATGGTGAATTTTTGTTAGTTCTATTTGGGAAGATGTTACTTCGTTTAATGTTTGAATCAATAAATTAAGGTTATTTTTAATTACATTAAAATCACCGTTGTAAGTGTCAGTAATTTTAGGAGGAATAACACCACGCGAGATTTTATCAACATAGTCAGCAGCTACATTAAGAGGTCCAATCACAGCGTCTAATGTATTGTTAACCCCTTCTACTATTTTACGCATATCACCTTTGTATTTAGTTGCATTGGCTCTTGTAGAAAGCTTTCCTTCTACGGCAGCGCTTGAAAGCATGGACGCGTCGGCTAACATAGATTTAAGGTTACTCATCATCTCTTGGAAATTTTTAGCAAAAGTTCCCATTTCGTCTTCTGAATGAATTTCAAATTTTGCGTCGAAATTTCCATTCTGCCCAATCTCAATGACAGCTTTCTCTAATATATGAATTGGATTTATAATAGAGCGGATAAGAGTTATTCCGAAAAAAATTAATAAAATAGCAAACAGGATAGATGCTATGGCAATATTTGTGGAAACGGTAGAAATAAAACCGATTGCATCGTTTGCTTCTTTTTGAGAAGATTGAGATTGGAATTCTAGGAGTGTGTCTAAAGAGCTGATGTATTTCAATTGAATGGGTCTAAATTCTTTTAAAAGAACATCGTACGCTGCTTCTGAATCATCTTTTTCGATTGCCATGATAAATTTATCTTGCGCTACTATAAATTCTTTTCTTGTCTCAAAAATTTCAGTTAAAATTACAATAGCTTTTGGGTTTTTAATGATTGGTTTGAGATAATCTAATTTTTGTCCGATCATCTCTCTACTTTTCATAATAGTATTTTTTTCTTCATTCACCATAGCCTTATCTTTGAAGATATACATATTTCGCGCTGCACGCGCAATCAAGTTGACTTGTTTGGAAATTTCTGACAGTGCCATGATTTTAGGAATTCTATCGTTTGCGATTTTATCGGTGATAGTTCCAAGGGTGCTCATCTGTAATAGGGCATACAATATAATAACCACTATAAATACAAAGAAACCAACGAAGACAGTTACTAACTTGCCTTTAATGCTAATATTTTTAAACATATATTTCCACCTCTTATTAGTAAAAAATCCATTCTTTTATAATAGACTTTTAAGGTAATTACAAGAGAAGACGTAATTACCTTAAAAGGTATGATAATTATCATGCGTAAACGGGTAGTAGTCATCAGAGTATGAATTACTCTGTAAGGTTTTTCGGCTTGACCACCTGCCTCTTGTCTATATTTTGACAAGTATGCTAATAATTATAACTGTTCTTTTCATCTCCATATACGCGATAGATATATTTGTTCTATTTCTATTTAGCCTTCACACCTTGTTAATGGTAAATCTTTACCGTAAGAACAAGGCTTACTGCGAGTCTGATCCTAGCCTAGCATTTAAGGTTACAGATCCTAATCTCCCGTTTGTTACTGTCCAATTGCCGATTTATAATGAGTTTTACGTCGTAGATCGTTTGATTGATGCTGCAGTTCGTCTAGAATACCCTGCTGATCGTATCGAGATTCAGGTATTGGACGACTCCACCGACGAAACAGTCGAAAAAGCTCGCCGAATCGTAAACCAATACAAGGCGCAAGGGATTAATATTTCCCATTTGCATAGAACCAATCGTGCTGGTCACAAAGCTGGAGCTTTAGAAGCTGGTTTCGCAAAAGCTAAGGGTGAGTTTGTTGCAATATTTGATGCCGATTTCGTTCCTGAGCCTTCTTTCTTATTAAAAACAGTTCCTTATTTTAAAGACGCTGGTATCGGTATGGTGCAAGCTCGTTGGGGACATATCAACCAAGATTATAACTTGCTTACCAAAGCACAGAGTTATGGAATCGACGGTCACTTTATGATTGAACAAGTCGCTCGTAATGCTAGCAACCTCTGGATGAACTTCAACGGAACTGCTGGGATTTGGAGAAAAGCTTGTGTAATCGACGCCGGTGGTTGGGAGCATGATACCTTGACTGAGGACTTTGACCTTTCTTACCGTGCTGAATTAAAAGGTTGGAAATTCCGTTACTTTAAAGACATCGTTTGTAAAGCTGAGATTCCTGCGATGATTTCTGCTTATAAATCCCAACAATTCAGATGGTGTAAGGGAAGCATTCAGACTGCTGTAAAACTTTTACCTAGAATTTGGAATGCTGAATTACCTTGGAGAATTAAATCTGAGGCGATTATTCATTTAATCAATTATTCCGTTCACCCGTTAATGGTAATCAATATTCTATTCACAGCTCCACTACTTTTAATGGAATTTTGGTCTGGATTTAATCTATTCGATTTACCAGTTGTGATTCTTTATGGAACGGCTGCGTTTCTTTCGATTGGCTCTATTGGTCCGATTATATTCTATATGTATTCCCAAAGAGAAATTTATCCTGATTGGAAGTCTAGAATCTTCTTTTTGCCTGTTATGATTATGATTGGAACTGGGGTAGCGATTGTAAATACCCGCGCATGGTTAGAAGCGCTTTTAGGAATTCAATCTAGCTTTAAGAGAACGCCTAAGATGAGACTTGAGAATAACTCTGACAATATGAAAGAGAGATTGAAATACTTCGTTCCATTTGACTTCTTAACTATTCTTGAATTCTTAATGGGTGTATATTGTCTATTCTGTGTATATATTTCAATTATGGTTGAAAAACCATTTATCATAGGATTCATGTTTATTTATTCTCTAGGCTTTTTCTTTGTATCGATTAATTCTATCAAAGAAGCTCTTTGGAGTGCGAAGCCTGCTATGGAAGAGAAGACTGCAGTCAGTATTGAAATTGCTTGACAGTGTACTAAACATTAAATTTACTGATTCAGGGTTGTGTGAAAGATTGCCACTGAGGCACAGAGAGTTTTGTTTCTGGGAAATTTCCTTTGCCAAATCCTGAATTAATTTCTAATTATTTTAAACTTAAGAAAGGGACGAGTTAAATATGAGTGAGAAAGTCTATTGTGCGAATTGCATTAATTGTGTTGTCGTAAGAAATTTTGAAGCAGAGCAGGATAAATACATTCTTCGTGTGAAATGCACAAAGAAAAAATGGTCAAAGCGTTCTGGGGAAGAGAAACTCTATAAGTATTTTACTGTTGCAAGACGTATGCAAGCAGATTGTGAATTCTACGAAGAGATGGGTGAGATTCTCCCATACATCAAAAACCTCAAAAAAGAACTTCCTATTAAAGATGAAATTTATATGGTAAAATCAGCTTCTTAAGTAAACTCTTCGGGGAAGTTCTTCGTGGCAACTTACAAAACTTCTCAATTCTTTAAAATTAAAAGCTCTACTGACCTAAGGGTGCCTGTCCCCTCACTCAGTGAGCTTACTCTTCACAACGAATTCCATGGAAAAAAATTATCTCTTGTCGGTGAGTATCCCCGGCGACTGAATATCGGCGATACAGTTTTTCAGGATGATGCAATTAAGGTATTATCCCCTGTAAATGGAATTGCCAATTATTATCCAAGTACGTCTACCATAAAGTTTACAATTGATGGTGAACTTAATTATCGACCTAAAGAGTTTAATGGGGAGTATGCGCTTGATTTATTAAAAGAAAAAATTATTTCTTCCAGTGTAGTTTCTTTAGATTTTCCTGGGCAATCCCTTGCATCTCTTTTTTCTTCTCTCATTCCTGATAGGGATTCCTTTATTGTGTACGCTCCTTTTACAAAAGAGAACCTTATTGATTATAAATCCAAAATCTTCGAAGTCTATAAAAAAGAACTCGGGCGACTAAAAAAAAATATAAGTAACATTTTCCCGAACGTAAATACGATAGACTTCCTTACTGAAAAAAAGATTAATTACCGTTATCCAGAAGGAAGTCCAAGGTATTTTTTGCATAAGCATGTAGGCGTAGATATAGTAAAAGATTTTCCGAAAGAAAGATTTTTATACTTAGGACCTGAAACAATTTATCATTTAATTCGAGCGCTATATTTCAATATACCGTTTCATGAACGATATGTATCCGTAAATATTATCAATCAGAGTGGAACCCTTGAGGGAGAAACGAAAGCATTTTTATTAAAGAATGGTTTGAATCTTGCGGACTTTTTAAATAGCTTTCAATCAAAGTATAAATACTTCACCGTAAATTCTTTTTATGATAAGCAACCAGTTTATGAAATTGGAACAGAATTTATTTTTGACATCTACAGGCATCATTCTGTCATCATTTGTGATAGAATTCATTTTGAGAAAACAGAAAAACACTGCACGGATTGTAATGATTGTTCCTATTACTGTCCTGTGAGTGCAAATCCAAGAGCGATCCTGGAAAAAGACAAATCAGCATTTAACTCAAGCGTTTGTCTTGAGTGTGGAATTTGTTCTTTACTTTGTCCTTCTCATATTGATTTGTCTACTCGCATAAATGAAATTAAACAAGGGGTAAACTTTGTCGTCGCATAGTATCTTAT
Organism: Leptospiraceae bacterium; assembly: GCA_031368925.1. Classification (GTDB taxonomy): domain Bacteria; phylum Spirochaetota; class Leptospiria; order Leptospirales; family Leptospiraceae; genus UBA2033. The sequence continues at coordinate 23,492 of JANMOF010000135.1, read as the reverse complement.
TAACCAACCGCGGGTTTAAAGTTTTTTCCAATGATTTTTTTGTAGATGTATTGGCTTTTATAAGTCTATTTACAATTGCAGTATTTACAGTTTTTCAAGATTTATCTTTTTTGTTTTATTTTTCTTTTGCCTACCTAGCGGCTGCTTTATTTTACCTCTACTACAAATTAAAAGTTGGTTACATTTACTACTTAAGTTTTTTTTATCAGCTTACACTTTATCTTTTAATTACTCCGATTGGATTTTTGAATTGGTTTACAATTTCTTTTAGCCTTATCGTTTATTTTATTTTCTCTCTTCGCGGAAATGTGTTTTATAAATTTAGATTTCCTATGGGGCTTTTTCTTTCCTTGCTTTCGGTCGCTCTGGGACTTATATTAGAAAGAATGCATATAATAAAGCTAAGCGTATTTGCTGTTAACCCAGAAATGCCTTTTTCATTTTTTCCTTCTGTCACAGGCATGTATCTGAATCCTTTTATTTCCGTCGGAGATTCGTTCGCTCCTACTTTTTTTTCGATATTGGAAAGTTTAGATTTGTATCTTCTTATGCTAGTTGGATTTTTATTTTTGCGGCAGGAAAATTTTATTCTAGATATAATTCTAATTTCAGTAATGGCATTTATCTTTAGCTACTACTATAGATATGACTTGGTACTCTGCAAAAATAAAATCATAAATTTTACAAGCCTTTGGTATATTTTGTTTTCCGCGCCCGGCAGGAGCCATCATCTTTCTTCTTTCCTATCTCTTTTTGTTTCTTTAGGCACGCTTATCGCAAGTTGGTTTTTAATCCAAGCAAATCTAGTTTTCCCACCAATTATTTTTATCATAATTTTCTTTATTTTGTATGGGATTATTTTTTATTTAGTGACAGAAAGTATTTTAGCGAAAAACTTACTCTATAGATACATTGTAAGAAAATGAATCATCTCTTAGAGCTTATCACACCGAATAATATTATTTATGATTTGAAGGCTACTGATAAAGAAAGCGTGATTTCTATTCTTGTAGAGCACGGGGTTCATATTGGTAGTATTTCAGAGACTGCAAGTGCAGAAATAATAGAATCTCTCCTCAATAGAGAAAGATCTATGTCTACAGGAATTGGAAGTGGAGTTGCTATTCCTCATTGCTCTGTTAGCCTCGTAGAAGATTTAAAAGTTGTTATCGGTCTTTCGAAAGAGGGAATCGCATTTGATGCGATTGATAAAATGCCTGTTCACATTTTTATTCTACTCATCGTTCCTAAAAATAAATTTCAAGAGCATATAAAAACATTAGCGCTAATTGCTAAGACACTCAATTTAAAAGAAGAGCGCAATAAGATGATTTATTCCAATAATTACGATGATATCTTAGCTGCCTTTTCGAATTAGGATTAGTTTTCGTTGATTCGTGAAATTGCTCATTTTGCTGTTTTTATTCTTTGTCTTTCTGTATTAATTTCTGTCATTACGACGATTAGATCACAGGATAAAAGCTTTCTTTATGCAGAATCTAGTTTAGAGAAGAGCGACATATTAGAATTAGCCAACAAAACTTCTTATGTTAAATCTTTTGTGGATTCGATGCACTCACTTTTTTTTTTAGACTTTGGGAAAACTGAATCTGGAGAAAGCGTTAGTTCTCATATTGCGAAGAAAATTTTTCCTACTATTCAATTATCTTTTTTCGCAATTTTTTTTGGTTCAGTAACTTCTATTTCGACTGCACTTGCTTGTATTTACTTTGATATGCAGGTTCTTGAGAATTTTTTCCTCTTTCTTTCTAGATTAATATTATCTACTCCTATTTTTGTAGTATCTATTTTACTTTTTTTGTTTTTCTTTTTATACTTAGGAGTTTTACCACCCGGAGGATATGAGGCTGGTAATACAACCTATTTGATATTACCAGGAGTTGCTCTTGGGTCGCGCGTGTTTGCACGGATATTTTATATTAGCCTCGATGAGGGAAAAAAGGAAATAGATTCAGATTATTTTTTCTTTCTACAAACCCGTGGGTTTGGTCGTGCTCGTATTGTGTTTTATTATATTTTTAGAAAAATACTTCCCCTCTTATTAATTTTTATTTTGATAGATTTTAGTTCTCTTTTGTCCGGCTCTATTCTTGTGGAAGAGATTTTTTTCTTTCCCGGCATTGGCAAATCATTATATTACGCTGTAAAGAGTTTAGATGAAAATCTTCTTCGCGCGTTATTATTTTATTCAGGCATTGTATTTTATATTCTGACTCGACTTGCAAAAAATTTGCAATTCAGATTGTCGATGGAGTAAAGGTTGTTTTTTATTTTTAAATTACTTTTTATTCTTTCGGTTATCCTGGGATTAGTTTTTTTTAAAGCTCCCGTAAATGTAAACCTACTCGAATCAAGTGTGATAGGATTTCAAACATGGAATCATCCCCTAGGTTGCGACAGGTTGGGTAGAGATATATACGCATTATACGCATACGGAACCTTTACTACATTTTTAATTTCTATTCCTGCCAGAGCCATTACATTGTTTGTCTCAGTTTGTATTTCTTTTTTATCTTATGCTACAGGTAAGTATGCCAATTTTATAATTGATTCTGTTGCCTCTGTATTTCTTTCTCTTCCTTCTTTTTTAGTAGCGATTATTGTGTTGTATTCACTGGGCTCAGAGCTATTTGTTTTTTATATTGCAATTGTTATTTCTGATTGGGCGTTTGCCTATGAGTCGATACAAAGTAAAGTTAGAGAAGTAAAAGAAAGTGGTTTTGTCATCGCGGCAAAAACCATGGGGGCAAATAAGTATTATTTATTTAAGATGCATATTGCTCCAGAAGTGGTCTCCATGCTTTTTATTTTATTTGTAACAGGAATTCCCAGTGTAATTATGACAGTTGCAATTTTTAGTTATATGGGAATTGATTTTGGAACAGAATTTTTAGGACCCGGACTCGGAGAGCAGATTGCTTTTTCTAAGGATTATTTTTTAGTTTCCCCAATTTCTCTCTTTACTCCTATCCTTGGAATTTTATTTTTAGTTTTGTCTTTAGGAAAAAAGTTTAGGATTACCACCGATGAACACGGATGAACACCGATAAAAAATGATAAGAACTCATCTTACGATAATGAATAAAATCATGGAATTTTTGTTAAAATTAAGAATATTAAAAAGTCTACTCCTCTTTTTTCTGTTTTCGTTTTCCATTTTTGGAATTGATGAATACTTTCAATTCTTAGATCAATCTCTACCCGAAAAAGTTGAATACGAAAAATCTAGAAAGCTTTGCTTATTTCCATTTCGCAATAAAGTAGAAAATGAAAAGTTTCAGTATCTGTCGAATGGAATTCCATCCGTAGTCATTTCAAATCTAAATGGATTCAAATATGTATTCGATTCAGATGTATTAGAAAATGTTGTATACCATTCTTTCGGAGCTCAATCAAAAGAAGCACCGGCTAAGAGAGGTAAACCGATAGTTAATCGAAAATCATTAGATGAATTAAATTCAGGGGCTAAGGATGCGTTACCCGAGAAAGATCCGCGTTATATCAAGTTGGATGTAGCTTTGATTTCTATGGAGACTCCTCCGCTTTTGGAATCAAACCTTGAGATTGGAAGAAAAAATAAATGCTTTTACGTGATTACAGGTGAATACATTACAACAGAAGATGATACACTTACCATTAATTTAGAATTTACAAATCGCAAGAATGGGAAAGTGGAAAAAATTTCCGAGAATACCTCCCTTCGCCGCGCCTACCAGGAAATGAACTCGATTGGCTTTAAAGTAAAGAAATTGTTATTCAGTAAAGAAATGGCAACAATTCAAATTGATACAGGCGACGAAGTAGATGCACTCGTTTTTATAGATGGTCATTATGCAGGAAAGACACCTCTCGACAAATCAGATGTATCCGCAGGAAAGCATTCTGTTAATATAACAAAGGAAGGATTTGAAACATTAAATAGGGTTGTTAATCTAAAAAAAGAATCTATTTCTAAGTATTCATTTGTATTAAAAAAATTGGAAAAGAAAGGATTAATATCGGTTAAAACAAATCCTGAGGGAGCAAGCGTCTACTTGGGAATAACTTATCTGGGAGAAAGTCCACTGGCTAACGTTGTTGTGCCGCTTGGTCAGAATCGAATTCGAATTGAAAAAGAAGATCATGTAGATTATTATGCAGGAGTAGAAATAGAACAAGGAAAACCTTTTACTGTGAATGCAAAATTAAAACAGGGTAAGACTGAGGATTATTACAAAAACCGCTTAAAGATTTTTTTAGATTATACCTATTTTGATTTTTCTCAATACTCTATTTATTCGGTTGCTTTGTTTTATGCTAGCTTTCAGTATTGGAATTATAGAATTAATGCGCACAGAGATCTGATACGAGATGATGTGATGGGTCTTACTTATTATACAGTATTAGATGATTATAATAAGTTTACACAATTATCGGCTACCGAGCAAGCGGCTGATAAAACCCATGTAAAATTTTCGGGGACAGCGCAGGAACAACAGCAACAGGTTACTAATAACTTTGCATTGCTGTATTTTTACCAGACGAATGTCGTTAAGAATAATCAACATGCTGGAGTAGGCTTTCGAAATTTTAGAGATGCTAGTGCGATAGGCGCAGTATCAATGCTAGTTCTTGCGGGAGTATTTTATTATTTAGGTGTTGATAATGATGCGTTTGAATTTGCCTTTATTCCGCCAATGCTAAATAATACAACCAATGGAATAGTGACGCCTAGTGTTGAATCCTATGCCAAGTTTAATTTTCGATTTTGAATTGCATTTTTTCTCGATATAAAAAACTGTAAAACAGTTCTAATTTACCAAGGGAGACAAACATTGCTTAAAAAAATAATTTTACTGCTATTCATCCCGTCTTTACTTTTTGCTCAGATAAGTAATACACCGACCGATGTTACGCAGCCCCAACAACCTCACCCGAGTTCGGATACGATGTCGAATTCCAAATATGATATTGAGTATTTTAGCTTTAAGGATTTATCCAATGATACTTATTGGGTATCTATCGTTAGTGATACGCCTGATGAGTTAATTGAAGAGCTAAATGGTAAAAAAGATAAAAAGCTGAGAATACAAATTGGAGAAGTAAAGACAGACATTATAGTTGGCTCTGCTGTGAAGGATTATGAAAATCCGAGTATTATTAATTTTTTAGTCGCCGCTTATTATAAAATCGAATCGGGGAAAACACAGATTAAACTCTTTTCTAAGTATCCTAATTCACCTGAGACTCTAGAGGCTGTGCTTGATTTTACTATTCCTTTGCTTAATGACCAGCCGGGCAAACAACCATTTATCTCAAGCATTAATCCAGAAGGTGGGACACGCGGAGATACGATTACACTTACGGGAAATAACTTTGGTAGTGATATTTATAATTTAACTATTGTGCTTTATGAATCATCAAAAAACGAAAAAGGGGAAGATACTTTTATTGAAATTGATGAGAAGCATCCATTTTATCTTTCTCCAATCGTCAATGAAGAACAAGAAATAAAATTCAACATACCTTTAAAAAGAGACCTAATGAAAGGGGGGCAAATTCGTAAATCTCTGAAAATAAGATTATTTGTTTCGGGTCGCCCTTCCAATTTCGTAGGACTGACACTACTGCCTCCAACATGGAAATGGATGTCTGGTTTTTTCGGGTTAATCGTGATTATCCTTTTTCTGATTTCTCTTTATCTAATTTTGAGAGGTTTGATTAAAACTCACCAGGAAAGAGATATGAAAATGAGAGGTGGAGTAAAAAGACCTTCTATTGTATATTTTTTTGAACTAATGCTAACCGATAGAGCGACTAATAGCTACAGTCTTTCTAAGTTTCAGGCATTTGTATGGACGATAGCGGCTATTGGGAGTTATTCGTATGTAATTATAAGTCAGGGGCTACTACTTCGAAATGGAAGAATTCCAGACTTTAATCCTACTCTTGTAGTGCTCATGTCAATCAGTTACGGTGGATTAATCGCTGCAAATGGACTTGGTGCAAAGAGACCAAAGAACGAAATCAAATCCAAACCTCCTGAATTGAGTAATTTATTTTGTGAAGGGGGGAGTGTTGATTTGTCCCGCTTACAGTTGTTTGGATTTACAATTGTATCGATTGGAGCTTATATTTATAACATCGCGCTCGGGAATCCGCTACAAGGACTTCCTGATATTCCGCCCACATTGTTAGGGCTAATGGGTGTTAGTCAAACTGGTTATTTGGGTAGTAAAGCAATTGGAAAAGAAATAGCAATCAATGCGGTTACTCCAAATAATATTGAGATTAATCAAGAGAACGTGATGGTAACAATCTTGGGTTCAGGATTTGTACAGGGAACTAAAATTCTTTTGGAAGGAGTTAGTAATCCTATTGGAACAGAATGTAAAAGTGCATCCGAGCTAACATTCATTATGCCTAAGTTTAGCACGGTTCATAAGCTTTCTCTTACATTATTACCTCCATCGGGAGCACCGATTGCATCTAATGTAGAAATAGAAATTGTAGAAGCAGGGCAGGGCGGTTATATTGCGCCAAAAGAAGAGACTCCTGATGCAACAAATCCGAAAATACCTGTCGTTGAGAAAACTGATATTCAAGACATTAAAGATGAGATTAAGTCATAGTGGATAATCTGAATTAGTCCCTGTGAAATGATTCGAATTATTAAGGTCTTGCTGCTGCTTCAAGAGAGCTGATTAGTATTGCTATGAGAGCAATACTAATCAATATTGATAAAATATTATAAATATAACTCCAACCTATTCGATCTGATTTGATTAATATTATAGATATTGTCGGGCTAGCAGTGTATGCAAGCGAAATGATTAAAAGAATCCAACCAACAATTATACTCGTTGAATCGTCGCGAACATCTTTGATAAGATTAAAGCTTAGGTAACCGCCTAACGTTCCAACTCCCAAAGCAAAGATGGCTGAAATAAAAGTAACTATGTATGCTATCATTCTGTTTTTAAGTGATTTCTAAAATACGAAAGCCTGATAAATTAAATGAGACTTCCGTATTTTGTTCAGAAAGCTATATTTTAAGATTCAGTTTCCGATAAAGCTACAATTGCTTGTGCCCATTTTACATACTTAAGTTCAGCTAGGTCCCTTACTGTTTTAACATTGAATGCCTTTTGTAAAAGTTCTGCATCACCTTCGCTTACACCTTTAAGAGCGTCTACCGGCGCATCTGCTATTTCTTTTAATGACTTTGCTGCGAATGCTTTATCTACTGCTTTATCTATATTCATTTTTTATTTCCTTTAATTTTGAGATATTTACTTTTGGAATTTTATCCAAGCAATAATCCAGAAACTTTTTTTTGATTATTTTGTATATAACATTAACGTAAGTATACATACCTTATTTTTAAATAAAATTAGTTTTCCGGATAATAAGAGTAAGACTCACTTGCTTTGTTTGGCATAACATTTTGCAATGCAAAAAATAATTTGCCTATTTCAATATTTATCATTTAATAAATCAATAAGTTTTTTTTAATGGGTTTAGTTTTTAAATTTCTCTCTCATTTAGATTTTATAATTCAAGGAACAACAATGGCAAATTTTACATTAAATCGAGCAGACGGTTCATCAAGACAAGTTCATGGCTACAAAGCGGCTAAACCTAAAGCAGGAACTAAACAGTATGCAGCAAGTAGCAGTGCTCCAAGTAAGCTTCCTCCAAAAGTCGATCTCAGGAAATATATGACAAAAGTAGAGGACCAAGACCAGATCGGAAGTTGTGTCGCAAATGCAGTAGCTGGTGCTTACGAATATCTGGTAAAAAAGCACAAAGGTATAGACAGCTATGATGTTAGTAGGCTTTTCATTTATTATAATGCAAGAGAAATTGATGGAACTGCTAAAGAAGATGCTGGATGTGTAATTGCGTCTGCCATTGAAAGTTTACAAGAGAAAGGTGCGTGTTCTGAAGGAACTTGGCCCTATGAAATAGACAAATTTAAGGAAGAGCCCCCGGAAGAAGCTTTTACAGAAGCTGCAAATTTTGTGGTAGAAGATATGCAATCCGTTCCGGTAAACTTAAATGCCTGGAAGCAAGTATTAGCAGAAGGACATCCAATTATTTTTGGATTAAGTTTATTTAATTCATTTGACTCACAGCGCAAACCGGGATTAGTCCCTGCTCCAACTCCATCAGAAGAGTCAAGGGAATCTCACAGCGGACATGCAATGTTATGCGTTGGCTACTCTGACCCAGATAAAGTTTTTATTGTTAGAAATTCATGGGGAGAGGATTGGGGAGACAAGGGTTATTGCTATATTCCATATGATTATCTGGTTAATCCGAAATACAATGACGGTGATACTTGGATTATTAAGCAACTTACTAATTTTGAAGTGGATGAATCTACTTGGGGAGATGAGTCTTCTATCACTGGGGACTATGATTCTGAACTTGCAGATATGAGCGAGGAAGACTACCAAGAAATGCTAGATGCTATGGGTGATTATCCGCTAGAGTTTAGACTCGGACTAATCGTATTAGCCGCTGCAGCAGCTGATGGAGATGTTAGTGAAGAAGAATACGATGAAATCTCTACTTATATGCAGACCACTCTTGAAAAATTGGGCGTAACTATGTCTGCAAAAGCAATTCTAAAAAATTGTGCGAAAGAAAAAGACAATGAAGATCTTCTAGATGAATCAATAAGTCTCGTAGGAGAATATCTATCTGCTGCTTTACTAGCAAAAATTTTAAATGATATAAGAGAAATCATAGGTGTTGATGATCTTTCTGAGGAAGAAGAGGAATTCTTAGCAACCTTAACTGAAACTTGGCAAATCGAAGATTCGGGGGAAGAGGAAGACGACGAAGAAGAGGGTGATGACGAAGAAGAGGGTGATGACGAAGAAGAGGAAGATGATGATGAAGAGGAAGAAGATAAATAAAAAATAGCGCATAACGTAAAGCGTAGTCGATGTCTAAAAGAGTTTGTGCAAAAAGAGAATTTTTACCACGAATGGCACGAAGTTCACGAAGGAGTTTATCAAAACTAGTCTTTTCTTCGCGTTCTTCGTGCCCTTCGCGGTTAATCATTCTTTTCTCTTTCTTAACTTACTGACATTGACCAACAGCCGAGCTATGTGGTTTATTAAAGAGAGGCAATATGGCATTAGTCGCACTTAAGACAACATTAGTAATTATTACATTTCTTATGCTTGTATTTAGAGTTCTTGCATTTGGATGGTTTTTATTTATTTTTGGAATTGGATTTCTTTTGATTTCTGCCCTTCACCTGTACGCAGGCTGGAAGTTTTTGAATACAATGAGTTTCCCTAATCCCGATGCGCTGGATTTATTGCTATTTTTGGGAATGAATTTCTTTTATATATTTTTTTATTTAGTGCAGATAGATTTTAATGATGCACCTAATAGTACAGTAATTGTTTTAGAGAAGATAATAGGTAAGGGTAAGTTCACTAATTACCTGATAGAATCAAATTTTAATTTAATGATTTACTCTCTTTTTCCTCTACTCATTGTAGAGATTACAGCGATTATCCTCGCTAGCAGCAGATGATTATTGATTGTATAACCCATAGTTAAATTTTACAATCCAACCGGAAGTAGACCTTTCAAGTAAGAAAATACTCCCGTAATTCGGAGGACCTGAGGGGCAAAATGCTGTTAATTGCACGAGTGCAAATTTCCCATCATTCGATATACCTGGTCTGGAAAAAGAATACAATACTGACCATACTTTATTATTACTGATTGAATCAAAGTCTTTCCAGGTTGTAAATTTAACCTCTATATCTTCTAAAAAATTATCTAGTGAAATGGGCTCTTTGTTTTTAAGAACCCAATTCTCATACAATTCATTTGAAACTGGAAATTCACTAGAATGAATATTTTTCCATGTATAAATTTCATTGCCTTCTTTCTTGGCAATAGGAGATGAGGATATTTGTATGTATTCCCCTTCCACTCGTGCGTGTTTCATTGCTCCAAACAAAACTTCTGATTCAATTTTTGTTAGCATAATAATTAAGAATTGCGCAAATTATAAATCAATTGGTTTTTTGCGATTAACCAATATTCCAAATCTTTACCAACGAGACATCCTGCTTGTTGCCACAGCTTATAGGCAAGTAAACGAATATTATCCTCACTCGGTCTATCGTCCCAGTAATGCTCGCATTGCATTTTTGTAAAATCATACGGTATGTTTCCGAAATAATCTCTTCTACCAAAAGCTACTCCAGTAAAACGCAAGCAATTCTCTTTTAGCGGACAATCCTGTCCGCCGCAAAATGTAATATCGTAGGGCATAATGTAAGGGGGTTAGTAAAAAATTACTTACAAGAAGATTTGCAATCCGTGAATGCTTTCTGGCATTTTTCGTGATTTGCTTTTCTTTCAGCTTTCTTCTCTTTGCTGATTTTGCTAGTTTCAGTGTTGCAATTATTGAGAGCTACGCCGCACTCTTTTTTGCAACTTTTCTTATCATCATTGTTTTCCTTTTTGTTTTCATTCTCGTTTTTATCTTTAGCAACAATAGAAGTAAAGGAAAAAAAACTAAGTGCAAGCATAGCGATTAATGTTAAAATTGTTTTGTTCATATTTTCTCCATGAAAAATTTGGGCTATTATAAAATAGCAGAGATTTTTCGCAATTAGATTTCTAGTTTATCTTTATTTCACAAATCAAATGCAATTGATTTGCGATGAGATTTTATTGTATTTTCATTTTAACATATTCAATTCGATCTTTCCAGGATTTATCTCCATCCATATAAAGTTCAATTGATTTTCTCGCTTCCGTCATTGTTACTCTTTTGACTGACTCGTAGTGTTTTTTTATGCTACCTTCCTGGTATTCAACAATGTATCCCTTTGATGTCCAGAAAACTTGTATATAAGTCATCTCGCTGTCTGAGACAATGAGAAATGGATCATCCGTTTTTTTTATCATCTTGAGTAAATCTGCTAATTTGGTTTTATCTGCCTTAATAGTTCTTTTAAGAACGGGGGATATAAATTTCATACAACTCTCCTTTTAATTATCGAGTATTCGAATAAAATAAAAGTAATTGCTTTAGTCAAGAAAGAAAAATTATCTTTTAAGGTTGGTGCCCGGGTATAGTGCAGGGGGAAATACCTTATTATCCTCATGTTTTTTATTGAATGATCTGTATGTAATAAAAATAGTACGATTCAATTCCCATTTAAGGGATTATTTATATACGATAATCACTATTCCAACCACTAACCCAATTAGCATACCAATAGGAACAGTTATCATTGTGACGAAAGACCATGCCGGATTTCCATCAAATTGTGCAATGATAAAGGGTCCAAAAAAACCTACTAAAGCCCCGATAAAAATTGAGATTAATATTTTAAAAACAGATATTAAGAAAATCATTTATTTATACCTTCCACTCTTTCGTTGCATTTTATAATACTCAGTCTAAGCTTCAACTAGAATATTTTATGATAGCGGATAATCAATAGTAATTCTTTTTTATTACCGTTGTTTTATAATTAAACAATACTGAGGCTTATAAGTTATTAAAAAGAATTAGGGTATAGGAAAAAAAAATAGACATATAAATTTCATTAAATAAAAGTAATCTTTCTAATAGCAGACATGGTCTGGAGGGAAAATGGAGAATAATGAAAAAGTAATTATAGAAAGCGAGAATAATAAGGAAGTTTTGCATCCAGTTTTTTTAATGGATCTTCAACTTTTTTCTCCGGACGAAGACGATTCGGATGATACAGGAAGTGACGAGCCAGAAGAAGATGAATCTGGTGAAGAAGAAGCAGAGGAAGAGCCCGAAGATGATGGAGAAGAATTAGATTATGATCTTGGTGACGATGACGATGCATTTGAGTCGGCTGCTGATTATGATTTAGAAGATGAATGGCTAGAAGAGGATAATGGTGATTGGTCAGACGAAGACTATGAGGAATTTGGTGGAAAGGTTTTTGCTGACAACGAACATTTCGGTGAATCATATGACGATTGGATGGCTGAAGAAGGAAATGAACCGGTTGAAGAAGCAGCGGCTAGCAGTTACTATGAACAATTAGCTTTTGAAAGTCCAAGTTCTTCTTTTGATACGATAAAGTTTTATAAAAACGGAGACATGGTAATTCCACAGGGATTCTTAACACCGGAGTCGTTTGCTATTCTGCTAGCTATTTTCGGACAGAAGTTTCAAACCGAAAATCTACATTTGGTAGATCCTCCTCGAAAAGAAGAAATACCAAAACCGCAAGTACTTCCAGATGAATTGAAAAATGTAGACCCTAAGGAAATAGTTGATCTAAGAAAATACTGTTCTCCGATTGGTAACCAAAAACAGACTGGGCGTTGTAAAGCATATGCTATGACACATGGATTTGAAATGCTGCGAATAATGGCTAACAAAAAGCATGAAGAACTTTCTACTAACTATACCATGTTACGCACACATAAACTTCTAAAAAAATTCACTAGTTTTGAAAAAGCTCATGCTGCTTCCGATGGAACTCCAGGAAATATTGAGCCTTTTAAGAATATAGTCAAGTATGGAATTTGCAGCGCAAAGTTATGGCCTAACGATGACAAAAAACCAAAAGTTAGTGAAGAAGAAATGAATAAGGATGCGGCAAATTACAAGATTAAGCTAAACCCTGTTAATGTTGGAATTGAAGATCTGAAAAAATTACTGTCGAAGGGTATACCTGTAGAATTTTATATGAACACAGGAACAGAGTTTCAGAAAATTGGTCGAGATGGAATTTTGAGACAAGCAGAAAAACCGTCCGGAAAACATGGGTGTCACTCAATGTTGATAGTTGGTTATATCGGAAACTATTACATAGTGAAAAATTCTTGGGGAACAAGTTGGGGCGATAAAGGATATTGTTACATCACTAAGAAAGCTTTGATGGAGTCTTCTCCTTGCTTTGCGGCATTCGTTAGTTAATAGTAGAGTTAAGAAAAATAGAGTTGCGGGGAATAGCTATTTTCCGCAACTCGAACGTATTTTCAAGTCAGTTTATTACAAATTCAGAAATAAGGGAAATAGAAAATGCCAGAAATAAATAAAACAAATTTGTTTGACTCTCACGGGAATTTAGTTCCTGTTTATATCGAATTGATTGAATCATCAGGTCCGGTTTCTCCAATGTACCAATTTGATCTGAACATAGTTTTGAAAAATGAGGGAAGTGGACTTCGCATACGATATTCTTATAAAGGAAAATTCGTTGCAGGCGAACCGGAAGAAAAAAAAACTATAGATGAACTCATTCCTAAAGATAAATCAATAAAGATATTGAATGCTCTTTTGGATCTAAATGCTTTGGGAATTAATGTTGAGTTAAGCGATGATATTAAGAATAACGTTGGAATTAGTTTCAATGAACTGAGTCTCCAAATGGGTGCAAAGGATAAGACTAAAATCCTTTACACGCTTGGAGATTTAGATGAACCTAATTTTGAACTTCAAACAAAGATAATTGAATTCGTTAAGAAATTAGACAATTGGAATTCTTTATAGTTTAGTGGTCATTAAAATTCTAGAGAGTAATTAAAATTACCCTCTAGGATATACATTCCACATAGATTCTATAAGTGTCTTGGAATCACTGAATACTGGTTTCCACTTTAAAAGCTCACGCGCCTTAGCGGAGGAGGCAAGAAGCTTTGCGGGATCTCCAGGACGACGTGGACCGATCTTATGAGGAATGGATTTTCCCACAACACTCTCAGCCATAGAAGTAATTTCTTTTACTGAATATCCATTTTCAGAGCCGAGGTTAATCGTGATTGAACTCTCGTTTGCAACAATATAATCCAAACTTAAAAGATGAGCAAGAGCAAGATCGCTAACGTGTATGTAATCTCGGATGCAAGTTCCATCAGGTGTTTCATAGTCGTCACCGAAAATATCAAAACTCTTTCTCATACCGGAAGCAGTTTCCATGATGATAGGAAGAAGATTGGCAGGAGTTCTTTCTAATCCACGCACACGACCCTGTGTGTCATAGCCCGCAGCGTTAAAATAGCGCAAAGCGGCAAACTTAATTCCTTTTAGTTTATCATACCACTTAAGATTTTCTTCAATGGCAAATTTAGTGTAGCCGTAATAATTTTCCTGGTTCAAAGGATGCTTTTCGTCTATTGGAAGATATACTGGTGCGCCGTAGACTGCGGCAGAAGAAGAAAAGATAATTTTCTTGCAGCCATTTTCTGACATGGCAGTTAGGAGTTTTAAAGTTCCGTTCAGATTATTGATAGAATACTTTTCAGGGAGTAACATTGATTCGCCTGCACCTTTCCAGGCGGCAAAATGAAATACTGCGTCTACTTTTTTCGAAAAGATTTTCTTTAGAATAGTGTCATCTGCAATATCCCCCCTGATAAATTCATTCTTGGAAAAAAGATTTACCTCACAACCTTTTTCCATTGAATCAACAACAACTACTTCATGTTCTGTGCGGGCGTTTAACTCGCATACGATATGGCTTCCTATATACCCGGCTCCCCCGGATACGATTAATCTCATATGGCTCTGTGATCTGTGATTCCTCTTTCACAAGTTTCGATGAAGCGGATAATGTATTTTACCTCAGGGGAAGGATCATTTTCTGCTTTTAATACCTCTAATGCTTGTGAGGTATTCATCTTCGAATGATAAATCACTTTGTAAGCATGTTTAATTTTATTGCGCGTATCAGGAGAAAAACCTGCTCTTTTTAACCCAACAGAATTGAGTCCGATGACTGTTGCTGGATTTCCATCAATAGTTACATAGGGCGGAACATCTCGTGGAATCTTAGAGCAAGCGGCTAACATAGCATAGTCGCCAACGCTACAAAATTGATGGAGTCCAACTAAGCCAGAAATAAAAACATGGTTTCCAATATGACAATGTCCTGCGACTTGTCCGTTTAGAACGATAATGTTTTCATCGCCAAATACACAATCGTGTGCGATATGCGCTTGACCCATGAAATAATTTTTGTTTCCAATGATCGTTGCGTTTCCTTCTTTAGTTGCCCTGTGCAAGGTAAAGCCTTCGCGAAAAGTATTATGATCTCCAATTTGAGTATAAGTTTTAGTCTCAGGTTTAAAACTTAAATCTTGTGGCAATCCGCCGATAACCGCGGTATGATGCACCTTATTAAATTTTCCCATTCGTGTTCCAGAATAAATTCTTACACAACTTTCAATCCAAGAACCCTCTCCTATTTGCACATCGCCTTCGATGATGGAATAAGGTCCCACTTCTACCGATTCATGCAGTTCTGCTTTCGGGTCTATAATAGCTGTAGGATGTATTTTCATAAAAATAGAATTCTAAACATGCAGAAATTCTTCAAGTAAATTTACAGTTTTATTCGTTGACTTACAATGTTTTCCAAAGAAATACTAAAGCATGGAATTAAGAGAAAGCATTATTAGAAGAAGAACAACGAATAAGGCGTTTAAAAACGAGGCACTTAGAGAAGAGGACATTCGTGAAATTATTTTTGCGGCGAATCGAGCACCGTCACATTTTAATAGCCAGCCCTGGGATTTTATTTTGGTTACTGACCAGGGAATTAGAAAAGAAATTGGTGTAATTGCAGGTGAGTCAATGAATCAACTCATATCAAAGGGGGATTTCTTTAAACGGTATTTGAAATACTTTCGATTTTCGAAAACAGAAATAGAAGAAAAAAAATCAGGAATTTTTATAGATAAAGTCCCAACAATATTACGACCATTTATTTCAAAAATCTTCGGTGCAGACGGAGTAAAAATTCTAAATTTTTTAAGAGTGCCTAATATACTCGGCAAAGATGCAAAGAAAATTGTATCAGACTCACCATTGCTACTTGGATTCATGTTACGAAAAGAGGAATACCAGCCAGGAGAAAAATCAGGAATTTATTCACTCATATCAATGGGAGCAGCACTGCAAAATATTTGGTTAACGGCAACTTCTCTAGGTATTGGCTTACAGTTCGTATCCACTCCGATGGAAATTCCTGAGAACTGGAATAAGATTTTAAATATACTAAAAGTTCCTGATACACATGAGCTAATGGCTGTATACCGCTTGGGGTATATAAGTCAGGATGGAAAACGAAATACAATTGATTGGGTTTCTGATGAGAGACGAAGTTTTGAAGAATTGGTAAGTTGGAATTATTATGGTGGGAAAAAAATGAGTTAACCTCTATATCACAGTGTAATTAGTATTATCCTTAAAAGAACAGGAACAACAAATTGAATATAAACCAATTTTTATCTAGCCTTACAAATCTGGAGAAGACTCGTAACTTTAATGTATTTAAGGAATATTCGCTTACTGAATTTCAATCTATATTAACTAGCTTTGGGTTATTGCAGGCAAGTGAGAATAATATTCGTATTTCCCTGGTTGGGACTAACGGCAAAGGGTCGACTGCTTATTTTCTGAGCCAATTATTTTTTAGATTAAAAAATTTTTCTCCGGTAGGGCTTTATACTTCTCCACATTTGGTAACTCAGAATGAACGGATCCAGTTAAATGGAATTATGATTTCTGATGAGTGGATGGATGATAAATTAAATTCTTTTTCTAAAGAAGAATTAGAGAAATTAAAAACGCTCTCTTATTTTGAGTTTTTCACTTTTCTCGCAATTCTTTATTTTAAGGCTAATAGCTGTAAGATGGAAATCTATGAAGCGGGACTTGGCGGCAGGCTTGATGCAACTAAGCTTGTAAATCCAGATATTGTTGTTCTGACAAAAATTAGTTTAGATCATACAGAAATCTTAGGTGATACAGAAGAAAAAATTCTAATGGAGAAATTACAAATTGTAGGCACAAATACAAAGTTATTATTCACTTTTCTACAAGAAGAAACTATAAATAAACTAGTAGAAAAATTTTGTAAAGATAAAAATATTGAACTAATTGTATATCCACATCTTGTTGAAAAAGATTATCTCTCGTTTAATAAAGAGTTTGCGCTATTTATTGTAAATCAGATTCTAGCCGAACATTTGCAAGAGGATATCGAAAGAGATATACTAGATATTATCCACACTATACCGGGGCGAATGCAAGTTTTGCGCAAAGAGCCAATTTTATTATTTGACGTTGGTCACAATCCTTCTGCCATAAGTTTTATTTTGCAATCTTTAAAAATACTTTACCCATTTGAAACCCATTGGAATATGTATGTTGGTTCTTTAAAAGATAAGGATGTAAAAAAGATTTTAGAGATTTTAGTCAAGGAGCCAATCGTTCAGAAAGTTTTTCAAATCGTAGGTGTAAATTGGAATACAGAAAGCATTTCGCATTCTAAGATTTTACATATTGCCGAAGAAGATATAGCTCTCTCAAAAATTGAGTCTGCAAGTTTAGTAATCGGAAGTTTTCGATTATACAACCAAGTAAAGAAAAATGAATTTTAGTATTTCCCTTTTCTTTATCCATCTAACTACCTGGATTTTCTTATACATTTTCCCTTTGCTATTAGCTTTTCTAATTATTTTTCTAGTAGGTATTTTTTTTAAGCATATCATTTTTGCTAAAGAGGGAAATTCTATTCGCCATAAAAAGACTTTAAGCTATGAAGAAAGGAGAGCTTCCATTGAAGATTTTAGTATAAGAATTGAATTTATTTTTAAGGCATTCTTTTATGGTTTGATTATTTCTGCTGTAGTTCTTTCAATTTATTTATGGATCTACGAATTCTAAGCGAGGAGATTTGAAATGGCAATTTCTGAATTACAAGGCAAAACTGTTCCCGTAAAACTTTGGACGAAACTCGAAGATGTTGAATCACAAGCTTTGACTCAACTCAAAAATATTGCGAGCCTCCCGTGGGTTTTCCGGCATGTCGCTGTTATGCCCGATGTGCATTTCGGAATTGGTGCTACTGTTGGATCTGTGATTGCTATGAAAGATGCCATTAGCCCCGCGGCGGTGGGAGTTGACATTGGTTGCGGAATGGGTGCGATTCGCACAAACTTAAAAGCAGATGCGTTACCCGATAGCTTATTGGAAATTCGAAATAAAATCGAACAAAAAATTCCAGTTGGATTTAACGAGCACAAGCAACCAAAAGTGCAAAGTAGGACAAATTCATTATTTGCCGAATTTCGTTCCCTCCACCCAAAAGTAATGAAACTGGAGTCAAAGGCAATCTATCAATGCGGAACACTCGGCGGTGGAAACCATTTCATAGAACTCTGTTTGGATACGGAAAACACTGTCTGGATGATGCTTCATTCCGGTTCGCGTAATATCGGTAAGACGCTTGCTGAGATTCATATATCCACAGCTAAGAAACTATCGCATAATACCTATTTGCCGGATAGAGACCTTGCGGTTTTTCTTGCCAATACTCCCGAAATGGAAGCATACAGAAGAGATTTATTCTGGGCGCAACGATACGCATTGCTAAACCGACAAACTATGTTTGAAATTTATAAAACAATTCTAAAAGGATTCTTTCCAGAAATCAAATTTGAAGAGCCAATTCTTTGTCATCACAATTATGTTTCAGAAGAAACTCATTTCGGAGAAGATGTAATTGTTACTCGCAAAGGAGCTATTTCTGCCCGCGAGGGGGAATGGGGTATTATCCCCGGATCAATGGGAACTAAGTCTTATATCGTTCGCGGTCTTGGAAATCCTGAATCGTTTCATTCCGCCTCTCATGGGGCAGGAAGGCGCATGAGTCGCACACAGGCTAAGAAGAATTATTCTCTACAGGACTTAGAAGCACAAACTTCTGGTGTTGAGTGTAGAAAAGACGGGGGAGTTCTAGATGAAATTCCAGGAGCCTACAAAAACATTGATGAAGTAATTCAAAATCAAAAAGATTTAGTGAAGGTAGAATTCGAGTTAAAACAAATTCTTTGTGTGAAGGGGTAGTTTATGAAACGAGTTCTAATTTTTCTTTTTCTTTCATTTTTATCAAGTGAAGTATATACAATCATAAACCCTGGTGTGAAACCGATCAAAAAAGCAAAAGCAACCAAGAAAACAAATTGCTGTGCTCTCCAGGCGACAGAACAAGACAATGTGCGGCTAATCAAACTTTGCCAGATGAAGCAATCTACTCTAATTTATATGCATTTAGAAAATACTGCCAATGCTTGTTCCTACTTAGATAAAATTAGTCTTACAGACGAAAAGGGAAAGAGTTATCAACCGCTTGCCATTCATGGAATTAGCAACTGTCCTAAGGCAAATCTAATTCAGGGTAATACTCTCTTTTCCTGGGAATTTGAAAAATTGGACAAGAACACAATTTCAATTAGTATAGAAGAGGATTCTACTGCACCAAATCCAACGAGCGGTGCATGGAATTGGTGGTCGTGGAAAGAAGTTACAGTCGGGCATTGCAATTTATAAAAGGAGAGCATGATGAAGACAGTATTATTACTATTAGCCGCTTTTATTTCAGTTTCGCTTTTTGCAAGAATTGGAGAAATGAAAGTTAAGGCGAAGACTGATAAACCTAAACCATCAAAAGGTGACATCGTATGTTGTGAAATTTTTCATGTCAACACATACAACGAGATTAGAGTCAATAAAATTTGTGTGGGTAAGGGCAAGACAGTCATCGAGATGGAATTTATCAAAGACTATAGCGCGTGCACTATTTTACAATCCAACATTCTAATCGACGACAAAGGCAAACAGTATTCACCCACATACCATAGCGGACTTGCCAATTGTCCCGATCTTTCTACTGCGCGTAATGGTCATAAATTCTATTGGGGATTTGAAGCACTTGATAAAACAGCAAAGGTTTTAAAGCTCAAAGAAGATGAGAATATGCATCCCAATATGATCCCACTCCAATGGACTGAAATAAATATCGAGCATTGTAAATGGTAAATAGAATTAGAATACTTGGACTTTCTGGAAGTCTACGCAAGGGATCTTCCAATCTTGCAGCCTTACAAGAGTTAGCAAAGCTTGCACCCAAGAATGTAGATTTCAAAATTAGTATACATATCGACCAGCTTCCTCATTTTAATCCAGACCTAGATAAAGACGAAGTCCTACCAAATGTAAAAATTTGGCGCAGAGAACTCGCATTAGCCGATGGATTTTATATTTCTTGTCCTGAATATGCACATGGAATTCCGGGCGTTTTTAAGAATGCACTTGATTGGGTTGTGTCAAGTGGTGAGTTTGTAGGAAAGCCTGTCGCCTTTTTAAATGCATCTCCAATTATTAAGGCATCATTATCTGAAACGTTATCCGTGATGTCAGCGCGGATAATCGAAGAAGCTGCTGTGCATATTGCGTTTTTAAGAAACAAAGTAGATAAAGAGGGAAATCTCCACGTGGAAGAAGAGATTTCCCATGCACTGGAAACTAGCTTACAGGTTATGATTAGGGAAATTCAGGGGAATTCTACTCCTTAACACTTCCCAAATCCAAGAATGCTCCATCATTCATTATCACATAATCACGGGTATCCACTTCCAATGTCTTATCACCATCATAGCGGATAATCTGAACTGCCCCCATGCCGTATCCCATAGGACCACGGCTATAATAATGAGCTTCTAGTTTATAAGGAAATGCAAGTGGGTTAATGATACGAAAGCACTCAGGTCCGTAGCCGCCGGTTAAATCAGCATATAGCGCACCACCAGTTGCAAGTTCCATCGCACTGTAAAAAGCATGGTTTCCATTCTTATCGTAGATATGAAAGTCAACGTCATTTGCATCTGTTTCCCAAACCAGGATAAAACGGATTTCCTTCGTTAGCTGCTTAATTTTATATTCGGATTTTATTTTTGTAAAATACTCTTTGTCTTTACCGTCTGTTTTCATCGCAAGGCTGTAAGCAAGATCTAAGTCATCATATAGAATATCATGCACGGCGCCAAATCTTCCGTCAAATTGGTAATTAATTCCTTTTAATGTCACTCCTGCCGCATTCTTGTATTGTTTGTCTTTGATGTAGGCAATGGCTAATAGATGGTAGCTACTTGGATGATCCGGTCTCTGGATGAGTGCGTGATTTAATGTGTCTATCGCATCATCATATTCACCAATTGACATTAGCTTCTCTCCCGCCCAACGACGAATATCCGCACGTTTCGGAAAATAATCTACGAGAGAAGTATAGCTTCGAATTGTATTTGGCTTATCGCCTAACTTATCAAATGCATCCCCAAGTGCAATGAGAGCTAGTGCATCATCTGGACTTTTAATTCTCCAGTCGAGTGCAAATTGATATGCCTTCTTCAATTCCTTTTTATCCAAAAGGCTTTGAAACTTTTTCATATTTCCAGTATATGGCTCTACTTTTTCTCTTTTTTCATCAACCTCAGGACGGGGGCGGGGAGGTGGTCTACGAATGGATTCCAGTCTTCGCCTTTCTCTTTCGGGTAGGGGCTCTGGTTCGTCGTTAATCGTTATAACAGTCTTAGCCGGAACTTGCTGAGGTTTTTCCACCGTTGCTTCTTTTTTTAGCTCCTCTGTTTTAGATTCTGGTTTTGGGGAAGGCTTCATGTCGGCTACGGAGGATTTGCCTGATGCAGGGGATTTATCTCCTTTTTGATAATCCATGTCTTTGTATCCAGGTGGAAGATTTGGTTCTGTTCCTGCGGGTCCTTCCGGCGTGAATCCCTTGCCATTGAATTGTTTAGAGGTTTCCTTCTCTGATACTTTCATATCAAGAGACTTTTTATCACTTGATCTTCTTGGTTCCTCCATTGAAGCATCGTCTTCATCGTAGTCTGCATCCATTTTATTCGCTGCAATAGAGTCACTCGAAGAAGCGGAACCTCCATTTTTCCCCTTGGATTTTTTCTTGGCGTGATTTTTAGTTACACGATTTGCTTGTGCTTCTTTTTCTCGTCTTGCTTCTTCAATTTTTTCTTCGCTTAGAAATTCATAGTTCTTTGCATTGCGGCGGTTAATCACCTCTAGTCCACTCACACCGATGGTTAAAATATTCGTAAGAGAATTTCGTGTAATTTGAAACCTGGCATAGTCTGCTTCCGTTTCTAAAACTAAAAAGGATGTATACGGAGATTGAATTCTATGTTTAATCGAAAGCTCGCGTGCTTGTAATTCAAATCCTTTCGCTGTATCTTCATTTTGTTCTTTTTCGGAAAGGTCAATGAGTCGATTGATTCGCGCTGCCATTGCCTCACGCTCTAAGAGAAGTTCATCCATTGTGAGATTCGTAAAACTATCAACTGGCTTTCCGTTAAAAAGAATGTCTTTTGACGGATTACCGTCCTTATCCTTTAGCTCTCCAAATACTACAACCGGATCGCCGGGTTGAATGGAATCAAGTGTATCCGGATAAAACCATTTTACCCCTGGAATAGAAACTTTATTATCTGTATGAACTTTTCGGTTTAATTTTTTTAGAATTTCTTCAATATCATCCCCTAAATCAATAGACGCGCCCGGGTTTTTTCCAAGGGGAATTATTTTTTTAATAAGTCCTGGGTCTTTATAGGTTCCAGGAATAATGAAGTCCAAGCGGCTAATCCATTTTTGACCCTTTACTAAATCGGCTATCTTTGTTTTTTCAATGGTTCCAGCGGTAGCAACACCATCTGAAAATACCACCAGGCGGGCTTCTTTTATTTCTGCTTTGGTAGGAATTCCTTTTAGCGCAGAATAGATATTACTCGCTCCTAGAGGAAGAATTTTTTTTAATTTATCTAAATCTTCCTTAGAATTTCCATAATAGCTAAGCTTATTATCAAATCCAAAGATATGAATTTCTTTAGCAGGCATTTGTCTTAAGATATCTTCGATTCTTTCTAGGTGATCTTGGTAACGAATCGCAGCCGAGGCAGAGGTATCAATTAAAAAAACAACTTTGTCTTCTTTAAATTTTTCGTTAGCAGATTCTTTTACAGGAACAAAATGAAGCGCAAAGAGAGAATCATTTTTTAAATAGAGGTTACCCTTTGTTTTGTGCTCGAACCCGTAATCTCTTTCTGGTTTATAATTCTTTTTTTGGATGGAAAATACTTTTCGGTTTACTGTGCTTCCTTCTTCTTTGGAAGGCTTGGCTTTTTCCTGCTGAAATTCTTTTTCATCATAGAGAACCGTCACTTTAAAATTTTCAATTTCTGGTAATCCTACCAATGGAATTGTATATTGAGGAGGGTTTGTGTCTAATACTGTTGAATAAGATACAATTAAATCCTTATCGCCCTTCGCGGGAATTGGAAATATACGCGCACTGAATTCATTTCCAGCATCTGACTCGAGAACTGCGAGTATGCCTGCGCGACTGCATTCGCTGCATGCTGACGGACATGAGCGATCGCATCGTGGGAAGACGCCACGCCCTCGTCCGCCATGATCGCTATCGGGGAGGACGTGGCGAGCCGGCTCATGCCCTCTAGATTCCATTTGGGCAGGGGCTGCTCGGCCATCATCACACCCACGGATGCCATGCGCGGGAGGAGCCGCTTCGCCGTCACCTCGTCCCATCCCTGGTTCACATCGATGCGGATTGTGGCACGGCCGG
>JANMOF010000049.1:0-4207 GCA_031368925.1 Leptospiraceae bacterium | reverse complement strand
GAACGATAGAATAAACAGTATTTGGATGAAATCCGGTATACGTTGCTATTTCTTTGACAAGACCATACTTTTTGTCTTTCAAATTCCTGGTTACAAGAAGGTACAATAATACCTTAATCTCATTTCCTGAGAATTTGTATAAAAAGCGAATTATTTCATTTGGAATTGCTAAGAAATAGTCTCTACTATGAACTGGAATACCAGTTTGCTTGGGGTTTGATTGTTTTGTTGTTTTTTGGTTCATTCACTTCATCAGGTTCTGCCTGAACAAAGTCAGTCACAATCTGTAAAGTTTTGTGGTAAATGGTTTTATCTGGCATAGCCTTCTTCTCCTACCTTTTTTATTGGAATTCCATTGAGCACCGCGCCTTGAAAAATTGGGAAAAAGTCCAAGGTTATTAGCTTTCTAGAATTTTCAGTACGTACATCTTCGATTCCATGTACTATTTACTTGATTAAAAAAATATCAAAATTCTGCTAAAATTGCAACAAACTGTAAAGGTGTGTAAGAGTATGAACTTGGGTGTAATGGTGAATAACCGTTTATTTTGGACATTATTATAAGACTGGTAAGCTAATATTTGCTTTAAGAAAAAAAAATTTCAAGAAGGTACGTGAAATAAATTGAATATTAGTAAAATTTAATTTAGGGAAATAAGTTTTGTTGAGGCTTAAATGGTTATTCCGAAATAGTTTTATTGGATTAAACTAATCTTAATTAGATTTTGAGAATTTTTTAATAAAAGTTGTAAGTTAATTAATTTCCCTGGCTGTCGGAAAGTTTTCCCCTCTCTCCGACAGTAAGGCAGTCTTTTGAACGACTCTTTATTTTTTTGCGGTGCTTAATGGGTTCTCTTATTTGAGGTAAAAGACCATTTGTATGATTTAAAATGAATCATACTCATATTCATTATCGAGACTTTAATTTGAAGCTTAAATACAAATTTATAATTTTAGTGATTTTATCCTTGTACCAAAGTACGGCAGTTGTACAAATGCCGTACTTTGGTACAAGGATAATTATGACTCATTACTTTTTGTTAGATTCTGAAAGCAAATAGCTACTTGAATTTTCTATTCTTAGAAATTTAACTTAATAATATGTTGGGGTTTCCAAATTTTTTAATTTCTGCCTTTAGCTTCCTTAACTTCTCTTCTTTTATTACAATTTGTTTTTTTAGGGACTCAACTTCTTTAGTATCCATTTGATAGTTTTTGATTAAAGTTGTAACTTTTCCCTTTTCCTTTTGACTCAAGTCAGAAAGAATGCTTGATTTGCTAATAGGTGGTTTTTCTTTTTTGATTAGTTTTTTTTTCTTAATTTCAGACAATAGCCTTTTGGCAGTCCCTTCTGTAATATTACCCTTTGAACTCTCTTCGATTATCTTTGCCATATTCTTAGGATCATCTAGCAAAAGTTCATTGAACTTTTGATCTTGCGAGGGCTTACTCTTTCGGTCTCCTCCTCTATTGTCTTTAGAAAGGTTCTCAGCAAAATGTTCTAATATAAACTCTATTTTTTTTTCTTTAGACCAACTACCTCCTCTTCTTAAATCATTTTCAGAATGCATTATTTCTTTTTCTAATTTTGGCGTTAAAGGTGAAAGAATTAGCTGTACAGGAACTTTAGGTAGTTTTAATCTAGCAGCCGCACGTCTTCTGTTATGACCACACAGTAAAACCATTTCATTACCAATTTTCTTTGCTATTAAGGAAACAATTATACCTTTTTCTTTTATATCTTCCATTAATTCTAATAGCTCATCGTCAGATAAAGGTGCGTATGTATTAAGCGGATTTTCTTTTAATTGTTCTGGGCTATACCAATATATTTCAGAGAGTTCAATTCCTTTTTTGATAACAGATTCATTTTTTAAAATAGGCGATGTATCCACGCCAGCACGTGCAGGAGCGATTGTATCTTGAAACCACTTATCAAGTCTTTTTTGCTTTCTTTCTTCTTTGATTTCTTGCTCAGTTTTTCCAGTCATAAATTTCGTCCTTAGATTTTTTTGCTTTTTATTATCTCTTTGGCTAGAGAAATGAATTCTTGTGAAGGTTTACTTCCAGCAACTAAAGGTAGTCCTTTTTCGGCTTTCATTCTTACTGACCCGTTTCTGAAAATGGGAGTTTTGGATTGAATTTCTTTATTTATGAATTTTAATTTATCCATATCTGATTTTGAAATTATACAAGGTACCGCAAGAATATCAGGAGTTTTATTTGTAGCATCTTCTACTTTTTGGATTTCGAATCTTAGTAAATCTAAGCCTTGCTTAATCCATCTATTTGGGGAAATTGGCGAGACAATTAAATCAGAAGAGAACAAGCCCATTCTTAATTCATAAGAAAGACTTGGTGGTGTATCAATGATTACAAAGTCATAATCAAGTCTTTTTAATTTTGGTTTAACTCTAAGCAGGCTTGCTGGATCAGAAGAAAATTCTATTCCTATACTATGAAGGCTGACGGTGCAAGGAATAATGTCTACATTATTTGTTTTATAAATACTTTGCTCAATGTCTAATTTACCAGCCAATACATGATATAGGTTTCTGGACTCAATTTCTTCTGTGGGTATTTTCCGAAGAAAGTAATCAGTCATGTTATTGTTTGGGTCAGCATCTATTACCAAGACCCTTGTTTTTAATTGGACTAGGGCTTGGCTTAAGAAAATTGCTAGTGTAGATTTCCCTACACCACCCTTTAGGCTTGCGATTGTTATTATTTTCATGAATCCTTCCGGTTATATAATCGGTACAATTATAATATACTTAGATATATTTTTATTTTAAAAACTATTATCAAAAGTTCAATGAACTTTTGATAATAGTTAAACTTTTATTGAGGCAGCGTTTGAGATATGTATTCGCCAAGTGATAGTTTTCTTAGGTAAGAACTTTATTGGCAAGTATGCTTGTTTACTTTGTCTTATAGTTTATAAGCCTGTCTGACTGATTATTTGCTTAATGCCGTTCCATTCGTTTGTTTAAACAAAAGGCTTTTAATTTGGGATTGAAACTTTCCTTCATTTATAGATTAAATGTTTAGATTGATTTAATTTACTTTTTATATAAAAGATATACGTATATTAAGTAAACATAGTATACATACTTCATATAAATTAATTCTAGCAATGAATTTATATGAATGGTCATGAAAGGCAAAAACTTTCTGAAACGAGCATTTTTTGAATTTAGAAAACTTAGATTACTCGTAAGGATGTAGTAGGGGAATTGTCTCAACGATATATTTTAAGGTTAGTAGATTGTCTTAAAAACTAAATTTAACAAGAATTTCATTCATCCATGAATCTGGGTAGGTTAACCAAAAAATAATGCATTGGTCATAGGCTGGGTAGCGATTAAAAAAACAGGAAGGTCTAATCTCTCAGAGAATCCAAAACCTTTTTAATCTGCTTCTTATTCTCCTGGATAGCATCTTTTATCTTTTCGATTCCTTCCTTGTATTTTTGAAATTTTGTTTCTCTTTTGTAGCGAACATCATCTAGAAACCGGAATAAGGCTTTCTTCTCATTTTTATTTAATGTCTCGCTTTTTTTAAAGAATCGCCTATGGAGGCTAATAATATCTTTGCGTTCTTCTCTTTTCTCCAGTCTTAATTTCTCTGATACAACATCTGCATCTAAATACCTTTTTTCTGTAATGAGTTCAATTGCTTCTGTGAGAAGCCCTGCCGACTTTGTAGGAGTATTAATCAAAGTATTCCAATGCTTATGGATTTTCATATAATACTGAACAGAACGAATAGAAAAACTTAAATTTTCTTCTACCCATATTTCCCATTCTCCGTGTTTGACCTCAGATTTTTTCTTTTCTAAGATTTCTCCGATTTTCTTTGCGAGCATGAGATGGTTTCTTGCATTCTCTAAAAAATCGTGATGGAGCTTTTCAATTTCCGTCACTATTTCATCTTTGTCTTTGGAAACACGACCTGGTATAAAGGGAACTAATTCTGTTTTACTGTGAGAAGGTTTTTTCTTTTTTTTTATCATGAATATCTAACTTAAATAATTTACCTTTTCACTTTCTTGAATGAAACAACGTCTGCAATCTTTTTCGATTGTCAATCTAGAGGGAATCAAAAGTATTTTTTAGAAAGCATCAAACTTATATTTACATCTAGAAAGCAGTAGATAAGCAAAGTTAAGAAAAAGAGAAAGCCAGAATTTGGCTATATTGACTAG
>JANMOF010000032.1:0-26789 GCA_031368925.1 Leptospiraceae bacterium | reverse complement strand
GGCTTTGAAGCGCCAACGTTGTGTAATCTCCCAAGATAACGACCGAGCATTTTTAATTCTTCAACTGAAAGTTCTTCCGGCGCTCTTCCGCCTGTGCGATTCCAAATAGCGCAGTAGATTCCAGCTTTTTCGAAAAGACTTTTTCCATTAAAAATTCTTGGTGCACAGACAGGAATTTCATTTTCTTGTAAGTCGAATAAGAAATTATGCTCTTCTAAGATTTGCTCTTTCGTCCAACGTCCCGGTCGGTAAAATTTCACTACGATATTTTCATCACCTTCTAGTTTAACGCTATAAACTCTGTTCTCTAAGCTATTCAATGCAAAACAGTGACCGGTAGGATTTAATCCTAGACTTTCGACTAAGTGTAAAATTACATCAGGAGTTAAATTAAAAAAATCTTCCGTTATCATTTAGAATTATTCTCTTGTGAACTTATGGAATAATTCGCTTAATAGAAAATGTTCTAAGCCTGGAATATTTTTATGCAATTGGAGTTTGAAGTCATAAAGCATTTCGATTTGAACTGCATTATCCTCCATGTTTTCCTTACTAAATTCATAGATCATAATTGTAGAAACAAGCTCTAAAAATTCCGTATAATTAAAATCTTCTGTCCATTCAGGATGATCGTCTTTGTATTCTCGAATCCAGTTTTCTAATTGTAAAAGTAAAATAGAATCCCGTAAATTTTTAGAAACCATTTCGCGGGTAATCGTTATTACCTCACTCGGAATATCATAAGGAATTAAACTTCCACCAAAAAAATCTTCTCGAAATAATTCTAAATCTGCGCTGAGACTTTGTAAAACTTGTTTATTCAAATAACTAAACGGAATACAAATTGCACGGCTAATGATAGTTTGCTTTAATTTGGTTAAATCATCTACAATAAAAATAAATCTTGAATGTGCAGGTGGCTCTTCTAAAGATTTTAAAAGCGCGGATTCTGCCTCGTTATTAATTAAGCTTGCATCTGGAAATAAAATAATTCTATATTTTGAAAGATGTGGTCTATAATTGAGTCGTCGATTTTGTAACCATCGAACTGTAAATTCTGCTGGGTCTTTATCGTCCCCAATCGCAATTCTCTGGTTTGCAGGAAACACAATATAATCAGGGTGCTGGTTATTGATAAATGATTTGCAAGATTGACAAAGACCACATCCAGTTCCATGTAAGCATAAAACATGCCTTGAAAATCTTTCGGCTAACGCCCATTTTCCCACGCTCGATGGTCCATAAAATACAAGGAGCGGCGGAATCATATGCGGAGATTTTACATAATGCCGGACGTATTGTAGAGCAGTGTCCTGCCCTTGAATTTCTTCGATGCTAAAGTAGTTACTCATTATTTTAAAAGTTGATTTAGATTTTGAATCGTCTTTCTTTGCGAGTAGAGGATATATCCGAGTAGCCCAAGAACTAAAATAAGCCCAAGTCCGTAAACTAAGTTTAAGCTTTTCAACCTGGCTTGCTCTTCTTCGATTGCTTTTATACTTTCAAGATGTGAAATCAGCAAATAGAATTTATCAACTTGCGCATACTCCTTACGAGCCAAACTGCGAATCTGCGTGATAAGCTCTGCCGCATCTTCTTTGGACAGTTTCCCAATGGTATTGAATGCTGCGGATTCTTCCATCTGTAAAAGCTCTGTTGCGGTTACTTTGGATTTGTCTTGCGCAAAAAGTAAGATCGGGAATGTGAATAAAATTAAAAATATTAAAATTTGTTTCATGTTATTTTTTGTTAAAAAAGATTACGAAAATTCGATTTATGTTTAATAATGCTCTTACTTTGTCATCCCCAAAATCTTCTATCCGTGGTAATCTTTTAATTCTGGTTTACCTCTCCGTATAACCTAACTTCTCCTTTAATTCTTGCATATAGGGAATTTTATAAACTATCAAAACGGCACCTGCGAGGATTGCATTGACTAAAAAAGAAATACACAGAGTCCAAAGAATTGGAAAAAATAAATTTGCATCTTGCATTAAATCTAAGTTTAATAAAACTAAAACGATAGGGGAGAAGAATGATAGCGTTAAGAAATAAAGTGTAAACTTTATATAATTATAAGGTATGATCCTAGCCCAAAATCCTTTCTTTATTTTTTCAGATACAGGCTCGAAAGTCGCGTATATGTCTGGATTTGTAAAATATGTTTTTTCAGTCATTGTCTTTTTGTAACCAATCCTTCATTAGCTCTTTGCCGCGAAAGATATAACTTTTTAATGTGTTGACCTTGATATCCAATTTCTCGGAAATTTCCTTATATGACATGTTTTCAAAATAATAGAGCATGAGCGGATTTTTGTAATTAGCCGGAAGACGTGCGAGTAAGGCATCAATCTTTGCATTCATTTCCTGTTTTAGCAGTTGCATTTCAGGAGTAATTTGTTCTCGCCACTTTTTAATTTTATCAAAATATTTATTATGAACTTCTTCGACATCTTCCGATGAAATTTGTGGGCGAGAACTTTCCTTACGATGCTTCATCAAAATTTGATTGCGGGCAATTGAAAACACCCATGTGGAAAATTGTGCTTCGCCTTTAAAAGTGGAGAGTGCTTCGAATGCTTTTAGAAAAATTTCCTGTGTTAAGTCCTCGGCTTCTTCCTGGTTGCCTGTAAACTTGATGGCTTGCGAAAATACCATTCCCTGATATTTATCCATTAAAAATTCAAACGCAGCAAAGTCACCGCCTAGAACAGACTGTATACAAGACCAATCCGTAGGGTTACATAGAATTTGCCGCTCGTCGGTTACGTGCGCAGTTTGTAAAATGTCAATAGACTGAGACCGATCGCTAATGGGATTAACCCTCCTAACATTGCCAAAGAATTTCCTAAGACCATGATGAATACTATTGCAAGTGTGAGTCCTGTAAATGTCAACAAAAGTCCGAGAAAAAAAGAGTATGCCCTAAAATCAAACTCAAACGGCTTATAAAGCCCTGTTTTAATCAATTCCATTCGTTGCCGATGCCACATTAAAAAAATGAGACATAGTAGAGTAGAGCCGAAAACAATTCCGAAAATCGGAACTAGGAATAAAACAATCTTATATCCGTTGTTCGGCTCGGGCATGGTCTGCAACATTTCCAAAATGGACTGGATATTTCGTTGCATCTGTATAAAAATTTCTTTTTCTTCAGAACTCATCTTGAGATTGAATCATAATATTTTTTTTCTAAATTGTCAAGTAGATTAAGGAAAGACACAAAAAGGACTTTACAAATTCCGAAATACTTATAGCCTGACTGCTATAGTTGCATCCTGAGTGAATTTATGTCGAATGCTCCCAATGTGAAATACAATTCTGATAATGATTTTTACTACTTCCTTGCTGTCTTAGACGACGAATCAGTAAAGACAACTCTTCTTCATTTCAACCTAACCGAAATTATCAATATGAGTAATCAAATCAAAAAAATTAATTTTGATGAACTCGAAAAAGAAGAAATTGTAGAATTTCTACTTCGCACGTTTAATGAAAAGTGTGCGACAGAGCCTGCTAAAATCCAAAAAATTGGACAGCGATTTCAAATTACGGATAATGCAGTTAATACCGAAAAGAAAAACTTCATCAATACACTTTTGAAAAATCTTAAAAGTAGAACTCCAAATTTTTATAAAAGCAATATTAGAAATCTCAAAAAGAAAAGAGACTTGAACGAAGAAGATAGCCGTAAACTTGGAATGAATGAAAGTGCAAACAAGCTAATTCATGACAATAAGAGGGAAGTGATTATTATCCTCAAAGCACTTTATACATTCAAAAGATTCGAAAGTATCATTCTTTAAATCAAACCTCTTAGCGCTTCAACGACTTTAACCATCGCATACGTATCCATCTTACAATACTCAGTGAGTAGCGCATGAATTCCATTAACCTCATCCTTCGATAGATTCATTGTCTTTGAACGAAGAAATTCCAAGTTAGCCATATTCCCATCATTTATTCCTAGTTCTTTATAGTCGAGACCGGTTAACGCTGGTAAGACTGCCTTTAAAGAAGCACTTCCCTTTTGATCAGGATGATAGTAATAAAAAAATTTAAACGGATCAGATAAATCTTTAAAATTTTCTACGATTGAAGAATACCATTCTTCATATTCGGTAAACATTTGAACAGATTCTCGGAGACACCTTTTTTCAAATGTATCATTATAACAAATAATAGTTCCCGTTGGTAAAATTAATTTTGACAGCTCTGACAATATATTCATTCTGGGATCATCTTTTCCATTATCTATGAAACTATAATGTTCAAGCGGTAAATCGGAATTACGCTGCACATGGAGGGAATACAAAAAAGGAATGTGTTGATAAGGCTTTGTCCTGGAGTAAAGAGGCATCGCCGGATTAACCGTTTCAAAATCTAAAAAGTAAAGCGGATATTGAAATGAATTTACAAACTCTCTTAGCTTATCTGGTTGGATAAAAGCTATTTTGGTTCTTTCTACATCAATTTGAATTTTCTGAGAAAACGACAAATCAGGATTATCCGGAATATCTTTTAGATAACGAATTCCTGATTTATAGAACTTTAAAACTAAATCGCCACCTTCTCGCAAATTAAAAATATCACCATCACCCAATTCATGCCAGCAAGTTTTAAGATTACAATTTTTAGGACTACTGCAAGAAAATTCCTGGGTTATAGACGGGCTTTCTTCCATGTGGATCAAGCTTTTAAAGTAATTTAATTGCTTGGAAAATTCATCCTTTGCATATTTCATTTTTTCTAGAAGACTTACCTTTACGAAAAACTGTTTTAAGTCTAATTCTTTATCAAATAAATAGTGAGGGTTAACATTGAGTATGCTGCAATCCTTTATAGTAAGACCGCAAAGTTTTGTAACATGCAATTGAAAAGACAAATCTTTAGTGTTGTCACGCTTAATATTAATAGAGGATTTTACTAAAATAATTTCCCAGGAATCATCCTCTTCCGACGGAACTAAAATATCCGTTCTAGAAAAAAACTCAGTGCTCAAAAAACTTGCATTGTAAATTACCTTTCTTTCTTGAATCAATTCTTGCGTAATCTTATAGGCAGAAAACATATTTAGATTTCTAGGGACTTCTACACCTTTTGGATAAAGACTTCTTGCAGATAATAAAACAGAGTCATTTTGAATATTCATCCTATGCAAATTACTTTCGTTCTTGGGAGAATAACGAAGTGTATTCTCTGAATGGTACTGGTTCCATAAGAGTAAATCGCATTTAAGTCCTATCATAAATCTAGACTTTGTTAGAACAATAGTTCTTGGCTCTTTAGGAAGTTGTATTTCGGGTAAATCGAATTTTCGATTTAGAAAGTCTTTGAAACGGAAAAGTTTTAGCATTGGTTGTCTTTCTAACCTAATCGACTATACCTATTTTGAATAGCAATAAAACAGAATTGACGATACTTATTTTATGAATTATATCTTCGCATGCTTACTAGCTATCTTCTCTATCGCATTCATCTATTCGGAATCAACAAAAATACAAGAAAAAAAACAAACTACCCCTGATTCCGATACAATTATTCAACTAGGACTCAAATTTTTAAGCAATAAAAATATTTTAATTACACTTCCAAGTGAATCAGGATTGCGAAAGGATTTATACGATTTCAATGGAAATCTTTTAGAGGCAGAGTATTTAAACACTAAAGGAAAACTAGTTGAATCAGAGCCTGGAATTGCGATTGAAAAAAGAAAATACAATGCTTTAAATTTTTTAGAACAAATTCAAACTTTCGATAAGAAAAAAAAGATTACTAATACTTCTCTTTTTGCTTATGATAGTAAATGCCTGGAAATGAAGAAAAGCCAGGATTGTCTGCGAGAAATTTCTTCTTTCGATAGCGATAAAAATCCATTAGAGGATGAAAATGGAATTCATAAATACAAAACTGAATTTGATATAAACTGTCTTGGGTTTGAAAAAAACAAAACCTCGGATTGTAAAAAGCTAGAGGTTAATCTAAATAAAAAAATAAAACTAATAGAGGATAAGGACGGTAATGCGAAAATAGTCAGAACCTTTGATGACTTTGGAAATCTAAATTTATACGAAATTTACGATCAAGCGGGTAAAATCAAACATAAAGTAATTTATGCTTATGATTATAAATGCATTGAACTTACAAATAAACCGCAGGGCTGCATTATTTTTCAAGAATATTCCAATCGTATCGAAAATAAAGAAAACACGAACAATATAAATTACGGAAAAAAAATCATACAATATGATTTGAATTGCATCAAGGAAAAAAAGAATTCCGAACACTGTATTGGTCTTGAAGAAAACTATGATCTAAACGGAAAGCTACAAGATATTGCTCATCGTTTTACATTTGGTTGTCTGGATTATTCCGTTGAACTAGGAGCTTATGCAAAAAAAATTGCAAGCTTTGACAAAAGGGGAAACGAAATTCTAAGAGAATTTTACAACGCCAAAAATAAACTAATAGAAGATACATCCGGCGGCGCAAAATACGTATATGCCTACAATCAAAAATGTCTAGATAATGGACATATGCCGCATCATTGTAGAACTCTTTCTGAAATCTACGATAAAAATTTAAAACTAAAATACAAAGCAATCTACGACGAGAACTGTGTTAAAACAGGAAAGGCTAATCTTGAAGCACCGAATTACTGCACTGCATGGAAAGAAACCTATGATAGGGTAAAGGGAAATGAAAAAGATACTATTAAAATTATCAAGGCAAACTTTGATTCTAACGGATTCAAAATAAATCTAGAGAATTATAATATTAAGCATAAGTTAAGTTTTAAAACAGTATATCATTTTGATAAAGAGAAACTAATTAAAAAAGAAAACCAGGATGTAAAAGGAAATTTAATCGAAGATGCTGATGGAATTGCTACTTATATTTACCAGTATGGAAATTCTAAATTTACAACCCACGAGGAATCTTTTGGAAAAGATGGAAAATTAAAATCAAACTCGGAAGGAATTGCACGAATGGTCTTCGGGTATAATGACAATTGCCTACGCAAAAATTCAAACCGGTATGAATGCACAAGTCTCGCAGAATTTTATGATGCAAATGAAAATCTTATCGAATTGAAAGCGAATGTTGAGGATACTCATAGTTATGCTAGACTAGTGAGAGAATTTGACGAGCAAGGAAATTTAATCCTAGAAGCGTATTATGATAAAAATAATAAACTTAAAAAAAATCAAAAGGGAGTAGCTAAGTATAAATTTTATTATGATCAAACAGGAGACTTGATTGGCGAAGATCATTTTAGTAAAAAAAATTCTCTAAAACGAAAAATTCAATACTCCTATGATCCAAAATGTAAATCTTTCTCAAATGATTTTAGTTGCAATACATCCATCACCTATTTAAACAAAAAAAAGCTTCCCTTCGATAAGGAAAAGCTAGATGGAATTTCCTATGCAAAAGAAATTACTTCTTATAATTATGAATGCATCAAGATAACTTCAGAACCAGATGAGTGCCTGGAAAAAAAAGAATATATCAATTCGAAAGCGGAAATTATCTATGCTGAATATTTCCAATACACCAAACCTCCTTCGCCGGATAGCGAAATCAAGCTAATCAAATTAAATTTGACCCAGGAAAAAATTCCATATAGTGCAGAATTTATAAAATAACTCTTAAGTGAATACTATCTATTATTCCCTTAACTTGATTTCATAAATAGATATTGAGCCATCTTTCTCGAATTTGGTAAAGTTAAAACCTTTCTCTGTTAGCTCTACATCAATTTTTTCAAATTCGATTTTTTTATTTTCTATTAATTTCTTTAGAGTCTGAAAGCTATCTAAAACATATTCTTTTGTCTCCGATTCACTGGAGTCAAAATTTGTTTTCGTGGTATAAGTTCCAATTTTTTTATCATCGTGAATTTCTTTCAAAAGCGGAGCTTTAAATATTTCCAAATACTTTTTTTCTTTCCTTAGAACAAAAATTTCGTTATATACATTTGAATCTTCGAATACAGTAATAAGAATAAAATAATGAGGAATTTTATTTATTTCTATTTTAAATAATTCATCATAGCTCTTGGCAGTTACTGCAAACATAGGGGCACCTTTTCCGCCTCTAAAACGACCTTGATTTATTTGCTTATCTGTGTAAAATATTCGTCTCAATGCATTTTGTAAAATCATTTGTTCGAGACTAGCGATTTGTATTTTTATCCAAAGACTAACGGTATCATCATGCTTTCTTTCTACGAAGTCTAAATATTTCTGACCTAATTGAGAAATATTTTCGGCTCTTTTTTCTGACTGCGAATAATCCTTGTAATACCAAGCTATCATATTTCTTTCTCTTGCTTCTTCCGT
Organism: Leptospiraceae bacterium; assembly: GCA_031368925.1. Taxonomy (GTDB): domain Bacteria; phylum Spirochaetota; class Leptospiria; order Leptospirales; family Leptospiraceae; genus UBA2033. The sequence continues at coordinate 18,444 of JANMOF010000032.1, read as the reverse complement.
AAAGGGAAGCTTCGGAATATAAGTAACGCAATTGGAAAAAAGAATGAATACAATGATAGTAAATTTACTTTTCATTTAGAACCGCCTTTCTTATTAGAGTGATATTATTTTTTTTGAAATTATCAAGGGCTTGGAGACCTTCCTCTTCTTTTCGAAATGGAAGTAGGAAAAGGAAGAAGAAAGTAAAAATACTTTTTTCAGAATAACTATCATTATGTGATAAGATTAATTTGTTCTTCTTTAAAACTTTAATGTTATAATTGCACGTAAATGTTTGTGTATAAGGAATAATTCCAGCAGTTGCTAGGGCGGAAGACAAATGAATTAAGGCTATAAACGGATTTCCTCTATTTTCCAATCGGTCATTTATTAATACATTAACAGAAAATTCAGATCTACTATCATCTATAACGTTATCTTCTAAAATATCCGAGCATAAACCAGTCTCTCGTCCTTTTGTAAGAGAGATTGTATTGTATAAGCGATTCACTCTCAATCTGCCACCGCCTATCGTATTTATATCATCTAGTAATTTTTTATCATATTTATAATATGAAATGCAATTGAGTAAAAGCATACATGGAATTAAAATGCTTAGAAACGATTTCATCTTGTACCTCATAAACAGTATCTCACAAAATAATAAAAAAAGAATAGGCAATTTCATTAGTTGCGGGTATTACCTAGAATTTTAATTGAAGCAGCTAAAAAAATATTGGCGAAGTTACATCTGATTCATATTATTGAATTTAGATGAAATTATTTTTCAATTTCATTCCATATCTAGTAAAATTTATAGAACAGGAAATTAAACAATGCTCAACTTTCTAAAAAAACTTTTCGGCTCAAACACAAAATATAAATCACACCCGGAAGCAGTGGTGATTTCTTGTTTCTTTAATCCACAAAATTCGCCTTATAGACTGAAAGCATTTAATCAGTTCTATGAATCCATTCAAGACACAAATCATTTCATATTGGAATGTGTGATAGGTAACGCAAAACCACAATTACCCGAAAGTCAATTCATAAAACGTGTTTACACTGAAAATCTACTCTGGCATAAAGAAGCACTATTGAATAAAATTATTAGCGAGTATTTGCCTGCAAAGTATAAGTATGTTTTCTGGGTTGATGCTGATGTAATTTTTCAAAATCCAAACTGGATTGTAGAAGGCGTAGAAGAATTACAAGCGCATAATATCATTCAACCGTTTGAATATTGTATTCACTTGGAACGAAATCAAACCGAGCCGTCGTTTAATGTGAATGAGCACAAGAAAGGAATTTTTGATGAAAATTATTCTAATCGAAGACTTTGGAGAAGTTTTTGTGCTAACTTTAAAAATGCTCGTTTAAATTCTGCGGAGCAGGAAAATTACAATATTCACGGTCATGTCGGCTTTGCCTGGGGAGCAAGACGAGAAATTTTACAAAAGATGCCTTTATACGACAGAGCCTTAATCGGGGGAGCAGATCATATCATCGCACACGCAGCAGCGGGGCAAATACCGCATAGCTGTATAACAAAATCATTTACCGATAATTTAGATGAAGTATTAAGCTGGTCGAAAAAGTTTTACAAATTAGTGCAGGGAAAAATTAGTTTCGTAGAAGGTGACTTGTATCATATCTGGCATGGAGACATTGACAAAAGACAATACCTGAAGCGAATCCAGGATTTTACAACTAAGACAAAGCAAATCATTCACAAAGATGAAAATGGGCTTTATGTAACTCATGCGGGTGATGATGAGTATATGAAAAAATATTTCAAACATCGAGAAGTCTCATCGGATAATGACTATTTAACGTCAATGAATGCAGGCTATTTAGGGAGTTCAGGAAATTCAGATTCTGATTCTTTGGATGAAGCAATTCTTGCGAATGAAATTTTAAATGACAGAGATGAAACAAGTCATAGTCCTTCAGAATTTGGTGGAGGACAAAGTGGTGGTGGCGGAGCGGGTGGTTCCTGGGAGGATACTAGCTCTTCCTCCCAAGTAGCTCAGTCGGATAATTTTTCTTAGCGGGAAATACTAATTAGCCCTATTTACAGTCACAGAGCTTTTATTGCAAATTTCATTTGGCTTTAAGGCAGCCTCGTTCCATACGGCGACCTTGCCTTCTTTCGCAACGAGCTTTGTGCTTATGATAGCTGTAATTACAAAGCTGCTGTTTTTTCCAAGTGTATCATTTCCAAGCCACACATTGTTGGATATATGTAGATTATCCACTGCACCGGAATTTTGCAGGTAGTTCGTTTTCTTTTTATCATTCGTGTTTGATTGAATCAAATGATAAAAAAGTCCTTCTTTGACGTTAGTTGTCAGAGTAACTTTTTGCTTTGCCCCATTGACCGTTTCATTTTGCTTTGGCGAAGTAAAGCTGATTGCTAGATTCTTCGGGCAGTCGAGAGAGAAGAGGTTTGTGATGGAACTAAATAGAAATAATAAGACTATAATGAAAAATCGTTTCATGTAATGATCTCCTTTTTACAAATTTATTTATATTTAATTTTCATTACAAGAGAAAAATAATTTAGACTTAAAAACTCACCTTACATTATCATTTCTTTTGTGAAGAAATGATAATGTAAGGTGAGTTAAGAATAATAATTACCTTGACAGATTTATCACCGTCTTCCATTTTAAATTCACAAGGTTAACGGATAATGAATATAAAATTCAAACTAGGAGTAATTATATTCTTGGTATTTCAAATTCACTGCGCCAGTTCCAATCCACAAGAAAATAAAAGTATAACTGAGCTAAAAATTCTAAAAAGTTCCGAATTTGAAATCATGAAAAAATTTGGAAGCAAATACTATGTATCCGCATTTTATGGAAAGCAAAGTGATATCTTAGATTTAGTTACGGTGAGGAATAATACGATTAGCCAGACAGATATTCAAAATGAACTTTCTAAATTCAACGCGGAAAATCTTTTTTACCTTGAACTAATTACTTCTAAAAATATTGACGAAGAAATTGCGGGATACATATTTCAAAATAAAAATTAATCCCTTAATAACTATGCCTTATTCTATGAAAATTTAGTTTTATATAATAATAGAAGTATAGAGTATAGGGATGCAGCGGATAAAGAAATTTTACTCTCTGCTAGAAGAATGATTCCTTTATCGAGAAGGATTTTTAAATCAGAAGATTTATTTAGCTACGTTTTCTTATTACCGTTCGATGAAATAAATACTATAAAGCTATCCATTGATGACGAGAATAAAATCGAATTCTTTCCATAAAAATAGTTGAACTAAAACCAAAGCCTAAAGAGTATTCCTTAAGGAAATACTATGCCCTCTATTGCCGGAAAAATCATTACCCACGAAAAAGAATTTATCGGAACAATCGAATACGACCCATTAACCGGTCTCATTACAAATGTAAAAGAAGGAATTGATAAAGATGCAACACTTTACAACGTCCAGGATTGTTTACTATTTCCTGGCTTTGGAGATATTCATATTCACGCGAGAGAGGACATTAGCGGCAAGCATTGTTATAAGGAAGATTTTCTTTCTGCATCAGCAGCAGCGGTTAACGGTGGTGTTACCCATGTAGCGGATATGCCAAATAATCCGGTTCCACCTATAGATGACAAAAGCTACGACCAAAAAAACGCGCTTACCAAGAAAGCACCAATTCAAATTACTATCTACGCGGGCATTGGTCCAAATACAAATCCTCTTAGCAAATCAGTCCCATATAAAGTATTTATGGGACCTTCCATAGGAGAATTGTTTTTTAGAACGAATGAAGAATTAGAAGAGGTAATTCAACGTTATGCGGGAGAGAACGTAAGCTTTCACTGTGAAGATCCAGTTATTCTCGAAGACTCAAAAGGTGCCGCTACTCACGAAGACAGAAGACCGCTTAAAGCTGAAATTTTAGCAACTGATTTCGCCCTGTATTTAATTGAGAAATATAATCTTGTCGGAAAACTCTGTCACTACTCCAGCGGTGAGGGTTTACAAAAAATCATCGCTGCAAAAAAACGTGGAGTGAAAGTTACCTGCGAAGTTACACCAACTCATCTATTCTTCGATAGATCTGTTCTCACAGAAGAAAATCATAAATGGTTCCAGATGAATCCACCACTTAGGTATGAAGCAGATAAGACTATTTTACTCCAAGCATTCAAAGATGGTTGGATTGATTTTTTAGCGACCGACCATGCCCCTCATTCTATAGAAGAAAAATTAAAAGGAATCAGCGGTTTATCGCAATTAGACACTTACGCTTTATTTGTAACCCACCTGATTAAAAATGAAAACGTAAGCTTACAGCGAATAGCCGAAACTTGTGCGAAGAAGCCAGGAGATTTTGTAAATCCTTATTTGCCATCAGAATTTGGAAAAGGATTCGGGGAAATTAAAGAAGGATATTCAGCAAACTTTACGATTTTAAATTTAGCAAAGCCAACGACTTTTACAAAGCAAATGATTAAAAGTAAATCAGGCTGGTCACCATTTGAGAATCATACTTTTCCTGGTTCGATTGAGGCTATTTATTTTAGAGGGAAGAAATTAAACAGATAATTCAGATTTTCCGTCAGAGTAAGCACGGAGATTATCGTAGGAATAGATTCCTGTATCGTGGTTGTCGCTCCATGTGAAGTTGAGCGCATAACGCCCTACTTTGCGCCAGGATATAAGTTGAATAGAAGTTATATGACCAGTAGCCGCACCAATTTTCCCGCCGTGACCGCCACAACAGACAGCACAGGGACATTTTTTACGAAGGTCTATAAGATTATAGTTAGAAGTAAAGCCATCTTTCCAAGTGATTGTCAGGTTTTCAGAGTCTACCTGAATCTCTTGCGGAACGGTGGCTAGCATAGAAATTATTTTTTAACGAGCACGGACACTATTTCTTGTCGTTTTTTGTCTTTTTCAGACTCGTTCATGGAAAGCCATTCACGTTTAATTTGTTTTTTATCAATGCCCTTGAGGTCAGCGTATTTTTTTATTAATTTAACAGTTTTCTGGTTCATTAGGTCAGAATTGTGTACCAAACTTATTAGTCAAATATTTTGCAAAACCTAAGAAAGGAATTTTAGCCATTTGGCATTAAAATTCCTACAAATCACGAATTGAATTTTCATACAGCAAAATACTCGCTTCAATCGAAGAGATTAAATCCTTTTCTCCCATATTCACTTCACTCGCATTAAAATCTTCCCAAACATAAATCGCATTCTCGTATTTACCAATGCTGACATAAAAAATTGGCGGAGGATTTCTTCGGTAACGATCGCTCTGTGCGAGTCTCAATGTAAGGGAACCCATTTGTGAAAAAATAAACTCATATTGGATTTTATTTCGTTCGATTAAATAGCGATAAGGCCAGCTATCGTTCTGTATAGACTCACATTTAAAACTCTCAAGGATAACACTCATAACCTGCTTAGTCTTTTGTTCAAGAATTGGAAAATCACTCTCCGATAATCTTAAATGCTCTCGTTTAATTTCGCTTTGTCCCATATCTTGTCCATTTCCTCTAGAGTCATATCTTCTAATTTTTTGTTTTCTGCTTTTACTTCTCTTTCGATAAATTGAAATCTTGAGGTAAACTTTAAATTGGCGCGATTCAAAGCTACTTCAGGAGAAATTTTTAGAAAGCGGGAAAGATTAATCACGGAAAATAAAACATCGCCCAGTTCATCTTCTACTTTATTACTATCTGGATTATTTTTTATTTCTGCGTATAGTTCATCAATTTCTTCGTGGAGTTTCTTTTTTACATCTTCTACATTTGCCCAATCAAATCCAACTTTGGCTGCGGACTTTTGTAATTTCTCAGCACGAAGAATGGAAGGAAGTGATTTTGGAATTCCATCTAAAACAGAATCAGGCTTAGGATTATTAATCTTTTCTTGCTGTTTAATTTTATTCCAATTTGCTAGCACTTCATCGGGAGTAAGATTTGCAGGAACATTAAATACATGTGGATGACGACGAATTAACTTTTCAGAAATATCTTTTGCTACGTCTGCAATTGTAAACTTACTGTCTTCACTTGCAATCTGCGCATAGAAAATAATATTAAAAAGTAAATCGCCTAATTCTTCTTTCATATGTTCGAAATTTTTACTTTCTACTGCATCTACAACTTCGTAAGCTTCTTCGATGATAAATTCTTTAAGTGATTCGTAGGTCTGTTTCTTATCCCAATTACAACCATTTTTACTTCTTAGCCTAGCCGTAATTTCTATTAATTCATCTATTTCTTTCAAATTATCCCTCACTATGCCACTTAAGGCTAGATTTGCAACAATGGATTTTTTTCCAAGCAGAAACAACTTCTTTATTTAGAATGTAAATCCTACTTGACATACTTGCAATTTGAAAATTTCTTATTCATGAGGTTCTACTATGAATAAAATTCTTTTTGTTTCTTTAATGATTTTTGTAGCCGCAATGAGTCGGCTCATTCCACATCCGGGAAATTTCACACCGGTGATGGCTATCGCACTTTTTTCCGGAGCGAGCATTCTCTCCAAGAGAGATTCTCTTCTAATTCCATTTTTTGCAATGCTTATCAGTGATGCATTTATTGGTTTCCATTCTACCATGCCTGTGGTTTACGGTTGTATGGCGCTATTCACGGTATTAGGCTGGTATCTACAGAAAGATAAAAGTATCGCGAAGACAATTGGCTTAGGTCTCTTTGGTGCTGTATTCTTTTTCGTAGTTACAAACTTTGCTGTATGGGCAGGCTCTTCTATGTATGAAAAATCATTTGCAGGGTTAATTGAATGTTATGTGCTAGCAATTCCATTTTTCAATAATACCCTTGCATCTACCTTGCTCTACGGAATTATTCTTTTCGGCTCAACTAAAGCCTTGGAAAAAATCCAATTTGCAAATGCAGTAAAAGTTACTGTTGAAAATCCAAAAGGACAACAATAACAGAATCGAAGCTCAACTTGTATTATGTATTAGTGAGATATACTATAGCCTTGCGTAGTAAGTCTCACTAGAATATTTTTTCTATTGTAATCCTATCACTTATAATTCAGAATTGCATTTATGATACTAATGCCAATTCCCCACAATGATTTCGATCCTACTGAAACAGCTATCCCTTGGAAAATTTTAACGTCCAAGGGATTCACTGTCGAGTTCGCTACTCCAGACGGTAAACCCGGAGAAGCGGATAAGATAATGTTAACCGGAAAAGGACTTGGAGTTTGGAAAAAAGTCCTAATGGCTAGAGAAGACGCTCTATTAGCCTACGGCGAAATGACTAAGAGTAATTCTTTCTGCAATCCAAAGTCTTATAACAATTTAAAGCCTTCCGACTATGAAGGTCTCATTCTTCCAGGCGGGCACGCTAAGAGAATGAAAGATTATTTAGAATCAACAGTTCTGCAAAAATTTGTAGGAGATTTTTTTGTCACAGGAAAACCGATCGGTGCAATATGTCATGGTGTTGTGCTAGCTGCTAGAAGTAAACATCCAGAAAACGGCAAATCTATTCTTTTCGAAAAAAAAACTACAGCCCTCCTTAATTCACAGGAAATGACCGCTTTCAACTTAACTCGTCTTTGGATGGGAAATTACTATCTCACGTATCCTGAAATTACCGTTCAAGCAGAAGTTATATCAGTTCTTGCTTATCCAGAAAATTTTATCGAAGGTCCGGCACCCATGTTTCGTGATACACTGGAAAATTTACAAAGAGGTTTTTCTCTCCAAGATGGAAATTATCTTTCAGCAAGATGGCCTGGTGATGCATATAATTTTTCTATCCAATTTAGTAAAATGCTTACAGCTAAAACAAACTCATAATTGTAAAAAAGATTGAATTGATAGAGGAATATAGAAATCTGCCTCAAAGTTTAAAAAAAATTAGAGGTTACAAATGAAACATTTCCTTTTCCTAATGACAGTATTTTTTATCGCCCTAACTGTGAATTGCTCAACTACAGAGCGAATCAAAAAGTTCAACAACACCAGCACCCCGATGGGCAAACCCAAATATTACCAAACTACAACCAATGTTGCAATTCATTTTTTCTTTGGAATAGTCCCTATTCATGACAAACTTGGAAATTCTAGCTTTGACCAAACTCTTGATGATTTCACAGAAGATGCTACGAAAAACAAAGCAACCAAAGTCCATATTATCCAACGAGAAACAACTCGTTACTGGTATATTTTATTACCATTTTCCATTATCCTCACACCAGTCAGCACTGAATTAACCGGTTTTGTACAAGATTAATAGGGATAAATAATATTAACCCCATCGTAGAGACAGGTTTCAAACCTGTCTTACAAATTCCCATAGATCAAATTAAATTTATCGTTGGGAACTCGTCCTTTTCCATCAACGGATAATTCTGATTTGATTCCATTTACAAAATACATTTTCACTTTGCCTTTATTCTTAGCGTCTATTTCGCCGCGAAATTCACAATCAAAAAAATCTTTAATTAATTCGTAAGTTTGTTCGGAAATATTAACACGCGAAACATCACCTGACGATTCCATTCGACTTGCCAGATTTACTGTGTCACCCCAGATATCGTAGGCAAACTTCGTTTTGCCGATAACACCACCGACAACAGAACCGGAATGAATTCCTAATCTTAATTCCCAAAATGGTAAGCCAATGGAAGTTTTAATTTCCTTCATCTGTTTCATGAATTCTAAAATTTCTAACGAGGCTAGGCAAGCATCAATAGCATGGGTTGAGTTCGCGAGCGGAATTCCCCCAACACACATATACGAATCCCCAATAGTTTTTAATTTTTCTAAGTTATACCTTTTTACAATTTCATCGAATTGAAAAAAATACCCGTCAAGCTCTTTTACTAATTCTTCTGGCTTCATCCCTTCGGCTATTCGTGTGAAACCTTTAAAATCAGTAAATACAATGGAAACAGATTCGTATAAAACTGGACTTACTTCTCCTTTATGTTTTAGTTCATCGGCAATTTTTTCGGGTAAAATATTTAATAAAAGTCGATTTGATTTTTCTTCTTGCTCGGCAATTCTTTTATTTGTCAAATAATCATTTCGATTGAAACGTTCTTTCAAGTAGGCGGCTAATTCTAAGAAAACGGTAATATTCAAAAAAATAAATACTTCTGACGCATTATTTGGATTATCCCAAAGCGATTCGTTTGATAGAATAGAATAGATAACTAACGTAAATGTATTGGCAAATATCGAATATTTGAAATAACTTCTAGGAAATATTGTGTAACAAATTATAATCTGTAAAACTTCAAGGGCACTTCCATTTTTAAAAACTACCTCAATGACCGTGAAATAAGCTAGAGTTAGATTGGAAAAAAATACAATTGGGATGTAAATCTTTTTAAATATTTTTAGATACGAAGATAAAATTAAAACAATCGAAAAAATGAAAATTTCAAAACTAGCACTAAAAATAAATTCAAAATGGAAATCTTTAAACCTCGCGAAGTTAGCCAAAAAATCCAAAACAGCAACGACACCAACCACAAGACGCGTATTTTTAATATAATCTTGATAAAATGAATTATTGTATTCCGCTTCCATTTCCTTGTCTCTGAATTCAAGCGTAAATGGATTTATAATTTTAGATTCAATCAGTCTCATAGAATTTAGTTTATAATGATTATTTACTCAGCTAAAAAATAAATGAATTTATTTTTATTTGATTTTTAAAAAGGATTTTCGAATTGCAATTTTGATTGCCACCGAAGTAAGCTTTAATAGTTTGAATTTATGTATCAGTTCCCACACAAGAATATTCTAGATACTGACCAATTTTCGAAAGAAGATTTAGACTTTATCATTCAAAAAACTAATATAATGAAACAGCTTCTCCATTCCGGAAAATCATTTGGAATGTTAAATGGAAAATTGCTCGCCTCTTTATTTTTTGAAGCATCTACCCGAACGCGTCTTTCTTTTGAGTCTGCAATGGAGAGATTGGGTGGACGAGTAATTTCAACAGTTGGATTTCAATTTTCATCTATCTCAAAAGGAGAGACTCTTTATGATACAATGAAAATGGTTGAGGCTTATGCGGATATCACTGTTATCCGCCATCCCGTAGAAGGCTCTTCTCGAATTGCTGCGGGAGCCGTAAAAATGCCGGTTATCAACGCAGGGGATGGAGCTGGTCAACATCCGACCCAAGCACTTTTAGATATGTATACAATCAAATCGGAGAAGGGTAAGCTGGACGGGCTTACTGTAGGTTTCATAGGTGATCTAAAATATGGGCGTACGATACATTCTCTAATCAAATTATTAAAATTTTACAAAATACATTTATATTTAATTTCACCGGAAGAATTAATTTTACCGGATAGTTATAAGCGGGAAATGGATGGTTATCCGCTCACCTTTGAAGAAACTCGTGACATTAAAAAAATTTGGGAGTGTGATGTAATCTATGTTACCCGCATTCAAGAAGAACGATTCGCGGATCACAAAGAATACGATCGTCTCAAGGAAACTTACAAGGTTAATAAAGAGTTAATCCTTGCTTCCAAAAAAAATACAACAGTTCTACATCCATTGCCACGTGTGAATGAACTCTCGACTGACGTAGATGATTTGCCAAATGCAGCCTATTTTAGGCAGGCAGAATACGGAGTAATTGTAAGAATGACTCTTTTATGCCTTTGCCTTGGCATAGAAATTAATTAGGTAAAATAATGTTTGCCCCTAAAAAAATATGGACTCTCGAAGAAGCTCAGGAAATTTTTCCGAGAATTAAAAAAATCACTGAAGATTTTTACACAAAAACTCATTCTATTTCTGAATTGCTTGCTGATAATATTTATCCTGAAAATGAAATGGAAAGAATGGAAGAAGAAATTCACGAGCTAGTAAAAGTCTGGAATTTTACAATGCTAGAATTAGAAGTTGATGTGAAAGGCATATGGCTAGTAGACTTTGATAATGGGGATGGTTACTATTGTTGGAAAGTCGGCGAAGAGGATTTATTATATGAACATTCCTACGAAGAAGGTTTTGCAGGAAGAAAATTGATTAAAAGGAAACAATGATATGGCAGTTATTAACGAAAACTATTTAAAATTAAAAGCAGGATATTTATTTCCAGAAATTGGCAAACGAGTAAAGAAATATTCTGAAGAAAATCCAACGAAGAAAATTATTCGATTGGGGATAGGCGATGTTACCCTTCCGTTGCCCCCAAGTATTGTTAAGGCGATGAAAGATGCGTCAGACGAAATGGGCTCTGCTGGAGGATTTAAAGGTTACGGTCCCGAGCAAGGATATGGATTTTTAATTGATGCGATCATTCAAAATGATTTTGCTCCAAGGGGTGTCAGTATAGGTCAGGATGAAGTATTTGTCTCTGATGGTTCAAAATGCGATACAGGGAATATCCAGGAAATCTTTTCTTTAGATAGTAAGATTGCTGTAACGGATCCAGTGTATCCTGTTTACGTTGATACGAACGTGATGGCGGGAAGAACTGGCGCCTCCGGGGCAGATGGTCGTTATGCGAACTTGATTTATCTTCCTTGCACAAAAGAAAATAACTTCGAGCCAGAACTTCCAAAAGAACGACCAGACTTGATTTATCTCTGCTATCCAAATAATCCAACGGGGACAACAATTACAAAAGAAAAATTGAAAGCCTGGGTAGACTACGCTCGTCAAAATAAATCTATCATTTTATACGATGCGGCTTACGAAGCGTTTATCACAGAGAGCCATTTACCTAAATCTATTTTTGAAATTGAAGGTGCGAAAGAAGTTGCTATGGAATTCCGTTCTTTCTCGAAAACTGCTGGTTTCACTGGAACACGTTGCGCTTATATCGTGATACCGAAAGAATTAATGGGTTATACTTCTTCCGGCGAAAAAGTAAGTATCAATTCTCTTTGGTCAAGAAGACATACCACTAAGTTTAACGGAGTATCTTATCCAATTCAGAAAGCGGCTGCGGCTTGTTATTCTCCCGAAGGTAAGAAGGAAGTTCGAGCGAATGTTGATTATTACATGAATAATGCAAATACAATCAAGACTTCGCTCAAGAGTTTCGGCTACGACATATTTGGCGGAACAAATGCTCCTTACATCTGGCTGAAAACTCCTCGCAGTCTAAACTCATGGGATTTCTTTGATGAGCTTCTTTCTAAAGTGCAAGTAGTTGGAACTCCTGGATCAGGCTTCGGTCCGTCCGGTGAAGGTTACTTCCGATTAAGCGCATTTGGCTCTAAAGAAAATGTTCTTGAGGCAATGGAGAGGATTAAGGGACTTTGATTGACTTAAGTTAATCTTAAACTAAAAAATCTTTCAACTCAATTATCGTCCCTTCTATTTCAATAGAGTCTTTGGGACGATAAATTTTCTTTTCTAGATATTTTCCTGCGTCTGGATTTTTGTCAAATGAAAAAAATTATATTCCTCTATACAATCTTAATGTCTCCTCTGCCGCCTTCTTCCAACTAAATCGTTTTACATTTTCAAACCCAAGCGGAACTTTTGTTTTTAACAAAGATGGGTTTAGCATGAATAGCCTGAACTCTTCTTGGAATTTTTTTCCATCTTTTGGATCAAAGTAATAAGCCGAGCCTTGCAATACTTCAGGCATAACGGATGCATTAGAGGATAACACCGGACAGCCTACACCTTGGGCTTCGAGAAGTGGGAATCCAAATCCTTCATAGAGAGAAGGAAAAATAAGCATTTTTGCATTTTGATAGAGAAGCGGTAGTTCTTCATAGGGAATTTTTTGAAAAGGGATAATGAATTTCTCAACTGGTTGGATAATATCAATTAGATGTTCAGGAATTTTTCCACTGGCACCTGCAATTACAAGAGGTAAATCAAGGTTTACCTCAAGCCATAAAGGAGATAACACTTTAATTATAAAATCTAGATTTTTATGACCTTTCCCAATTCCTACTGTCAGCAAGTATTCTTTTTCTAAATTATATTTTATCCGAAAATCACTTGCTTCTTTCTTTGAATGAGGTTTAAACAATTCATGGTTCAATCCATTATAAACAGTTTGAATTTTGTCTGGAGAAAAATTAAATACTTCGACTAAATCTGATTTTGTGCATTCAGAAACGCTTATTACTCGGCGACTGAATTTTTTAATCAGAAAAAAAATTAGCCTCAAATAGATTTGCTTCGCTTTGCTAGGAAAAAACTCTTTCATCTTATAGGGGATAATATCGTGTATAGTCACAACGCATTTTTTTAGATAGCGAAGCGGGACATTAAAATGGGGGATATCAATTAAATCCATTTCAGCCATTTTAGAATGACCCCAAAATTCTCTAATGCTATATACTTTTGTATTATATTCAATGATAGGAAATTTAGAGTCTAATCCATATTTACCTAAAATTTCTTTATTTCCAAATAGATAAATATCTAAACCATCTCGTTTTTCTTTTGCAAGATGCTGAAGTAAATTTAAAATACGCACTCCTATTCCGGAATGCTCAATCATACGCGCGTCAATTCCAATTTTCTTGTTCATGCGAGGCGATTAAAACCATTTAAAGCAGCGACACGATAGGCTTCTGCCATTGTGGGATAATTGAAAGTTGTATTGATAAAATATAACAATGTGTTTGCGTCATCCTTTTGCGCCATAATTGCCTGCCCGATATGAACAATTTCAGAAGCCTCACTTCCAAAGCAGTGAATACCGAGTATCTGCAAGGTCTCTCTATGAAATAATAATTTGAGCATTCCAACAGTCCTTCCAGTAATTTGAGCACGGGCTAAATTTTTAAATAAAGCATGTCCAACTTCGTACGGAATTTTTTCATCAGTAAGTTCTTTTTCAGTTTTACCAATCGAGCTAATTTCTGGACTTGTGTAAATTCCTGTTGGAATACTTTGGACTAATTTAAAATCACATTTTCCTTCTATAATATGAGTAGAGGCAAATCGTCCTTGGTCGTAAGCAGCACTAGCAAGACTAGGATAACCAATAATATCTCCTACTGCATAAATATGAGGAAGAATTGTCTGATAATTTTCATTTACTTCTAATTGCTCTCTTGCGTTTATAGGGATACCGATATTACCTAGTCCAAGCTCTTTAGAATTACCGGTTCTCCCATTTGCAAATAGAAATACATCCGATTTAATTTGTTTTCCTGACTTCATATGCAGTATAACAGAATTATCCGTCAACTCAGCTCGATTGTATTCCTCATTGTGTCGTATCAAAATTCCCTGTTCTCTAAGATGATATGCCAACGCATCAATTATTTCATCATCTAAAAATGCAAGCAGCTTATCGCGAGTATTCACAAGATTTACTTTGGTTCCAATGCTTCTAAAAATGGAAGCATATTCACATCCGATAACACCGGCACCGTAAATCGTAATAGAGTGAGGAGTATAATCTAACTTTAATATTGTATCACTATCGAAAACACGCGGGTGGTTGAAGTCAATATCTTTTGGATGGTAAGGTCTTGAACCAGTAGCAATTACAAAAGAATCAGCATTTAACTGTGCAATTACATTTCCTGTATTTCTAATTTCAATAGAATGCTTGTCTAAAAAAGCTGCATGACCATAATATATGTCAATATCATTTCTCTCATAAAAACTCTGACGCATTTTAACTTGCTTTGAAATAACTGACTCCGCTGTTTTGACAAGTTGCGGAAATTCAATATTACTCGTATATTTTTCAAAAAGGGGATTTGTTTTAAAATCTACTAATTGCTGTGCCGCATGACGTAATGACTTGCTTGGAATAGTTCCCCAATGACTACAACCGCCACCAACTCGATCAAACTTCTCAATAACAGCGACAGATTTACCTGACTTGATTGCTTTCATGGCAGCACCTTCTCCGCCAGGACCAGTCCCAATCACGATTACATCGTATTTCTTTAATTGCATACCAGTCCTATTTCATGCAGAATAAAATAGATGTAAATCGTTTTATGAAATTAACGAATGATTTCTACTGTATCTACTTGGTCAGTGGGAATTTTTCGAATGCCGGATGATGTTTCAACTCGAATATAATCCGCTCCTTGCTCAATTACGACTCCGCGTAAAATTGTATCATCCGTTAACCGAACAAGTTCCAACCGTCCATGTTTTTCCTTGATTTCACTCTCAGTAAGCAGATTTTGGGAAGTTACTACTTGTTGAGACTTTGGGATCATTTTGGAATTAATCTTAAAATGTGCAATAGCTGCAGCCTTTGGGGTAAGTGGAGAATAAAGGGTATCTTGCAAATACCCTGTAATCAATAAGAATAGAACGACAAGAATAATCGTTTTTTTGTTTTTCATTTAGAGAAGCCCTCAATTTTCAAATGTCTTATATATTACTACAGATGTCTAGGGCAAATTTTTCAAAAGCGTTTTTTTGAATCAGATAAATCGTAAAACTTTAAAATAATGCCTCCGATTCTGATCTCATCTTGATTGGATAGCAAGTAAGAATGATTAGGCTGCAGTTTTTGCTCATTCAGGAAGGTTCCATTTGTAGAGTTATTATCAGTCAGGTAAAATTTCCCTACTTTCTTATTTATAAATGCATGTTGCCTACTCACTTTTTTAGAATTTATCTGGATCATTTCAGTTTTTTCTTCTCTGCCAATTTCATAAAAGTCTTTATTCAAATTGACTAATTGCTCTTCCAAAGTGCCTGCAGCAACTGATAGGTTCGCAACAGCTTTTCTATTTTTATAAGTGCGATAGAGAAAACCAATGATTCCAAAAAGGGCAAGTCCGACAGTAAGAATTAGAATATCATCCTGGGGAAATTTCATGGCGATAAACCTATCAGGGCTCTTTTTTTTTTCAACTACATTTTATCGAAATTTTTTGACAAATGGAAAGTTAACCAAAATCTATTCTAAAAATGAAATGACTAAAAGAGTAAAAAAAAAACTATTGAAAGCAGCTTAGCCGAAGTGGCGGAATTGGTAGACGCACTGGTTTCAGGTACCAGCGGAGCAATCCGTGGGGGTTCGAGTCCCTTCTTCGGCAGTAAGAAAATCCTACTCGTAAATTTTATGCAATACATTTGTAATAAGTTTTTGCGATAGTATATTTAGCGACCAGAGGGAGATTGATTACCTCAAACACTTTTTGGTCTGATTAAGAAAAAAAAACACTAAGGCATTTTTATGAAACATGGCAATCCAAACCCTTCTTCCAAAGACCAGATAAAGTTTTTTTCGGCAACTGCTCTGGCAGCAGTTATAATAACAATATCATACATAATTGGTGTTCCCCATTATTTCCTAGGCTGGATGGCGTTTACTGTGGCAGCATTCTCTGTAGCAGGAAATGATGCAATTCAAACTGTTGGAACATTCATTGAAAGCAAGCGAAAGACACACTGGATACCTAAAGTAGTAATGCTTTGCGGACTCTTGATTATTGTCCATGCCTATGGATGGGTTCATGACAATGGGGAAATCCATTTTGATCGTTTGAAAACATTCCCTGAAGCCACTGAATTTAATATATTTCAACTTTTGGCTCCAATCGTGCTAGTAATTATTACTCGCTTGAAAGCCCCAATTTCGACTACATTCCTAATTCTGGGATTATTTGGTGGCAGCAATATTGAAAAAATGCTGAATAAATCCTTTCTTGGATATGGGATTGCTTTCCTATTTGCTATGGCTTTCTGGGGAACACATGCTTATTTTGCCAAAAAAGAGTATATGAAGGGCTTTGAACCTAAACCAAAGAAAGAGAAACGATGGGCTAAATTTCAATGGCTTTCTACTGCTTTTCTTTGGGTTGCTTGGTTGTTACAGGATACTGCAAATATTGCGATATTTCTACCTAGAAAATTATCCATTTATGAATTTCTAGCAGCTATTTCCATCATTGCCTTTGCCATTGGAATGATTATACTTTCAAATGGAGGAACAATTCAAGAAGTAGTAAGTGAAAAATCAGACATCGCCTACTCTAAAGCTGCAACGTTAGTTGATATAGCTTACGCTATCGTGCTTCTTGTGTTTCAAAAAATAAGTAGCATTCCAATGTCAACCACCTGGGTATTTTTAGGATTATTAGCCGGTCGTGAAATTGTATTACACTTAATTACAAAAGAAGATAAACCTTACCTCCAAACTTTCAGACAAGTAGGTAAAGATGTATTACTTGCAACTATGGGTATTACAATCAGTCTCGCTATTTATGTTGCTTCCTCTTATTTTTATCCTGCGCAGACAGCAAAAATTAATACTCCTCCTGCACCAGTGACCAACCCATCAACTGAAATAAAGCCTGCCGGAGTAAAATAGTGAGCTTTTTCATAGGCTAGGTCATTACATTTAAAAAAAACAGACTTTTTAAAAGTCTGTTTTAATTTTCTTATTCAAAAAGAAGTTAGCTTATAGATTTTATCATTTGTTTTCGCATTTTCCGACTGAGTTCAAAAAACTACTTGCAATAAAAACCATAATAGTATATAAAGTGCCAACTTTGTGAAGCATAGGATAAGGATGTGGACGTGATTATTGCAATAGATTCAGAAGAGGAGTATCTAGACAATACAGAAAATTTATTGTCCGGCGCTAAATACAATTTCGTCAAAGCTACCGAATACAAAAAGGGATTAGACTATGTGAAGACTGCCAATCCAGATTTACTTATGATTGGAATCAATAAAATTGACAAAGAACTAATCGATACTGTTCAATTTCTGAAAAAGAACCCAAACACTAAAAATATCCCTATTCTAGGGATATACAAGGAGCAAAAAAGAGTAGACATTGAAAATGGATTCAAACTTGGAATTAGTGCCTACCTGGTTCAACCCCTTGACAGACATAGACTTCTAGACAAAGTAAAAGAACTTATGGAAATTTCGAAAGAAAGCCAAAGTGATAAAATTTTATCTCGCAGAAATCATATAATAATTGACAATCCTGCCCCGGGGCTAACAAAGATTACTTTTAAATCTGGAATCTATAAATATGTATTACCGCAAGTAAAGAAAACTTTTAATATAGAATTTTTGAGAACAATCGAAATGAATCAATGCTGTATTGATCTAAGAGATATTCCCGAAATGACTACTGATGAAGCTATCATTTTGGAAAAAATCGTAGGGCTCTTTGGGAATAAAAAACTTTCTATCATTGCAGGTAAGCATCTCGGGAAAATTATAGCTGGCTCAGAACTAAGCGATAAAGCAAATTTATTTATGTCTTTAGAAGATTATGTAGTTTTTTTAAAAGCTGCTAAACTTTTGTCTTAGATTACAACGAAGGCACATTTTTTACCGTAAACTTCTTCGAACAAATCTTTCTTTTGATGGGCAGACCAAATATCGATATGAGGATCTACGCTTTTTTTTGCTTTCACTTTAAAGACGACTACATCATTTTGCAACTCACAGCTTACTTCCTCAGCAATTCCCTGGTGACTACGATCAAGTCCATCTGCAATTCGAATTATAGAAGATAGCTTTTTCACAAT
>JANMOF010000588.1:0-1955 GCA_031368925.1 Leptospiraceae bacterium | reverse complement strand
GAAATTCAAGTTCGTCTTTCGAACCAAGTAGAACATTTTTTTATGCCATCCGTTGGAATCATGATGGAATCAGTTCTAAGTATTTTTGGGAAAAACACAATTGGCGTTCTGATGACAGGAATGGGAGATGATGGTGCAGATGCGATGGTGAAAATTAAAAAAGCAGGCGGAATTACAATTGCCGAAAGCGAAGAAACGGCTGTCGTTTTTGGAATGCCAAAAGAGGCAATCGACCGAGGCGGAGCGGATATAGTAGTCCCTAGTTACCGGATAATAGAGGAAATCCTCAGAGCAATTAAAAGATTGGATGGTGAATAAAATTATGAATAAAACAAAAGAACAATTAATTTCATCCTTAAACGATATAGATGAATCGGAAAGATTATATAGCACAGAGGATATATCGGATTCAGGAGAACCTGAATTATCTGTAGAGCTAATCCATAGATTAAAAATTGAAAGTTCTGGTGTCGTGAGAAATAGCATACTATCCGCTATGCAGAAAATGGAGCATCGCTCTGCTTACCAGGAAATATTTAAACTCTTTTCTGATGAAGATGCATTTCTTAGAAATTCTGCCGTGAGTATTTTTGGCTCCTACGGAGAAGAAGCTGTAACTTTCCTGAGTTGTTATATAGATCATTCTAATAAAGAAGTTCGAAAATTAATTTTAGACTCCCTAACAGAGATTGCGAATAATCGTAATACTACGCAATTATCAGTTCTAGAAATTCTCAGGGCATATTTACATGATCCAGATATCAATGTAGTAATTACTGCCGTGGAATATATAGGAGAGCTAGGAGACGTAAGTAGTATAGAGGAACTATCGGACCTCTTTCAAAGAAACGAAGAGCCTATGCTAAGATTTACAATTTTAGATGTAATCTTAAAAATTGGAAAAAAAGAAGATCTTGAAAGAGCACTTACTAATTTATTTCACAACAATTTTTCTAATGTGGATATATTTGATTTGCCGCAGATACTCAGACTTCTAGCACAGAGCGGACGAAAAGAAGACTTTTTAAATTTAGTTAATGGACTAAGCGATATCTCTTATTATAGCGAAGTTCTCCTAATTGCAATTGATTGGTTGGTAAAAAATGAAGATTTCAAACCGGAATATGTAATAGATATTTTAATAAAAATTTTAGAAGAAAAAAATCTAAAAGAAGATCTACGTTTTATTTCTGTTCGCTTGCTAATTGCCTCCCGAGAGGAAAAAGCAATGGACTTCGTAAGAAATCTAGGCTCTAAGGGAAACGATGAATTTAGCAATTTTTGCAAAGAATCTACTGAGGCGATGATACATGAATGAAAAAATAACTAAGCTCAAGTGGCGAGAGGACATTGACTATCTTTCACCGGAAGAGTTTGAAATTCTTGCAAATTTCATCTATCATAAGAGTGGAATTAAACTAGAGGGTAACAAGACTTATCTTCTAAATAACAGAATCCAAAAAAGACTTAGAGAACTTCAAATAAAAAGTCCGGGGGATTACATTCGTATTCTCAAATATTCTGACAAAGATGGATTCGAATTGCAAGAACTTCTAAATCTAGTCACGGTCAATGAAACTTTTTTTTTCAGGGACTTCCCTCAACTCGAATCATTTGTAGAATGTCTTAAAAACGTGGTAGAAAGAAAAATGCAAACGAACGATAATACAATGAGAATCTGGTGCGCCGGTTGCTCTACCGGTGAAGAGCCATATACCTTATCTATTATTTTAAATGAAATACTAGACAATGTAGCCGAGTGGAAACTTCATATTCTTGCGAGTGATATAGACAAATCAGTATTAGCCAGAGCAGAAATTGGTATTTATGAAGAAAGAAGCGTTAAGGATGTTCCTGAAGAATATATGAGTAGGTACTTTAAGCGGGATATGCACAAAAAAACCTCTAAAGTAAATGAGGGGATAAGATCTATTATCCAATTCGAACATCTGAAT
>JANMOF010000566.1:0-9071 GCA_031368925.1 Leptospiraceae bacterium | reverse complement strand
TGGTTTTACGTTTACTAATACCTACGAAAATTTTAGGGCTTATAAAATTTTATCTCACCAGCATACTCCCGAGATTGAGGAATATGGTGGTTATGCGATGAAAAATAAACTACCCAAAATAGTTTTTACTCCTCATCTTCTACCGGTCTATAGAGGGATTCTATCTACGTTTGTAATCCAGTTTCCGCGAAATATAGACATAGCAGAAGTAGCCGCAGAGTTTTCTAAGTTTCAATCGGAGCCATTTATTCGAATCTATAAAAAGCCAGAAGAAATTGAACTTAAGAACATTCAGAATTCTAATTTTCTAGATATAAGTTTTAAAACCGAAGATAACATTTTAGTGATTGTTTCAGCTTTAGATAACTTAGTCAAAGGTGCGGCAGGACAAGCTCTTCAGAATATAAATTTAATGCTAGGTATAGATGAGAGTAAGGGATTTTTAGCAGGTAATTAGAAAAAATAAAATTTGCTTTTTTTCTTTGAATTGTTTTTGACTTTTGCCGGCTATTGAAAAAACTGACATAAGCAACGGACGAGTCGTTAGCTCAGTTGGTAGAGCATTTCACTTTTAATGAAGGGGTCTCGGGTTCGAATCCCGAACGACTCAACTCGTTGCATTCTCGGTGCCATCGTCTAGTGGTTAGGACACCAGGTTTTCATCCTGGTAACCGGGGTTCAATTCCCCGTGGCACTAAAACTCCATACAATTATTGTCTGATTACCGCCCCCGATTCTACGAATCGTCTAGCATGCCTACGCACGCTTAGTCGCGTGCTCCGCACCCCGTGGCACTAAAACTCCATATTCTTTTTATAATAAACAGTATCCCCTTCATCTGGAACATAGTGGCAATTATTGTAAGCATCTAGAAATGCTTCTAAGATAGGCTCTTTGGAACTATTGTGGAATTCTCCCAATTTCTGTTTCAAGTGTTTGTTGGCTTCTAATAGATTATAATGAGGAATCTTAGAAAATATATGATGCACAACATGCGTTCCTATGTTATGATGAATTGGTTCAAATATTCCATAAGACCTGTCTATCGTTGAAAGAGCGCCTTTCACATAATTCCAATTAGCCGTTCTATACCAGGGGATTTTAGCATCCGTATGATGCAAGTAGGTAACAAGAGATAGCCACACAACGAATACAAAGTAGGGGATGATGTATAGATTGACTAGATTTAGAAATCCGTATGCAAATCCCGCGTAGGAAAAAAGGCTAATCATCATTATACAAGCAACTGTGCTTGTGATTACTTGCCACTTTTCGCTTGGTGTAAAAAGATTGCTACTTGGTAAAAAATGGGAGCCATCTTTCTTCGGAGATCTTACGAAGAGGTAAAGAGGAAATACAAGTAAGAAAAATTTATAACGCAAGAACTTAGATGTTCGGTCGAGTTTTTCATAATCTGATTTTGCAAGCGGATACCAAGATTCGTCTTTTTCTAAATTGCCTGTGTTATTGTGGTGGGTTCTATGGCTTATCCTCCATCCGTGATATGGCACCAGAATCGGAGTATGCGCTAGATGACCGATAAGAGAATTTACCCATTTATATTCTGAAAACGAACCATGCCCGCAATCATGACCGACTACAAAAAGTGCCCAGAAAAATGTCCCCTGTAAAAACCAATAGACAGGATAAAATAACCAGGAGTCTAGATACAAAGCGACTCCAAGTAATGCTCCTATAATAGAAATATCTAAGAAGAAATAAAAAAGGGATTTAACCACTGAGCTTTGGAATAAATCTTCCGGGATTGCGTTTTTTAATTCGCTTAGTTTAAATTGGCTTGAGTGGGAACTAGACTTCTCTGTTATAGTTGAATCTTTAAAAATCGTGTTGGTTTTTATCATGGAATTTTCGAGATTGGAATTTATTATTTAAGATGATTCCATAAAAAACGCTGTTAGTTTGAATGCAATGATAAAACGATACTACTTTAGGATGTAAGAATGAGTTTAATTTTCGAAAATAATTTGAATACCGTTTCCTGGCTACGCTTTACAATATGTATTATCTGCGGGCTGATTTTTTTTTATATGGAGGTAACTAAAAAGTTTCAACTATCTTATAGTAAGTTTAATTCGAAAGGCGATTTAGACTCTAAGAAGGGAATGTTTATCATTTACTTTTTGCCTCTGCTGACTTATCTTTATTTTTATCTTACTTCTTCTTTTGTTGCAAGTCTTTATCATAAACTTATTTTTCTAGCGGTTACTCTTCATTTTGCGAAAAGATGCCTGGAAGTCTTATTTTTGCATCGCTATTCTGGAAAAATTTCTTTTCTAACGACTGGACTGATTACATGGGCATATTCTTCTATTGCCTATTCTATTCACGAATCAGTGGATATTTTTACAAAACCGGATATGCTTGCGGCTAGCTCTGATTATTCTCTCTATTTTGGCTTTGGATTATTTTTGCTCGGGCAGGGCTCTAACTTCTATCATCATATTTTACTTACCAGGCTTCGCAATAACGAAAGCCGCGAATATAAAATTCCAGTAGGCGGATTGTTTTCTCTTGTTAATTGTCCTCACTATTTAAGCGAAATCATCGGTTGGATTGGAATTGCCATCATGAGTAAATACTTAATCGTATATGGTTTAACCTTTATCATGTCCGCCTATTTATTCGGACGCAGTATCAACACTACCCGCTGGTACTTGGAAAAAATTCCTAACTTTCCTAAAGATAGAAAATCTATACTGCCGTTTGTGCTCTGATAAACGAAATGGAATTGCCGCAGAGGCACAAAGACGCAGAGTAACGAAGCAAGAACTCTACTATGGC
The DNA here is from genome assembly GCA_031368925.1 of Leptospiraceae bacterium. Taxonomy (GTDB): domain Bacteria; phylum Spirochaetota; class Leptospiria; order Leptospirales; family Leptospiraceae; genus UBA2033. The sequence continues at coordinate 6,269 of JANMOF010000566.1, read as the reverse complement.
GGAACTTACTAATTGGTCTTGTGTGTAATCATTCTATAGTCTTCTATAACAAACTGCATAGCTATGTCAGTTCGAGGGACTCGAGAACTACAAATTATAATTCTTTTCCTTCTAGCGCCGAAGCGGCTAATTTGCATTCAACTTCTCGATAGTTGCCTCTCATTCTATCCCACAAATTAAAAGCTTAAAGCGAAAATGGATTGCGTTTCTTTTATAAAGAGATGTTTTAAGATGAACAGGGTAAAATTTATCCTATCTAAAAAAATAATTCCTTTTAATACAGACCGGAATAGTTTAGACATCGTGAAGCTTACTATTTTATACCTTAAATTCAAATCGTTATTTTCTAATTTAGCTTTGAAATCTTTAGAAGAGGATGTTCGTAGTTTACAAATTCGAAGACTTTTGCAATTATTTTGGATTGTAGAGTTGATGTTTGGTGTTTCCATACTTTTCAGCCTTGAGGCACAGAACTTAGGTGAAATCATAGGTAAATGCGTAGCAACAATAATACTCCCCTTAGTTTATTTTCTAATTAAACGTAATAAAATTGAATTGGCTTCTTCTATTTTACTATGGATACTAACGTTTAGTTTTACCTATTTTGTTTGGATAGATGCTGGATTAAGAGATGCAGGATTGGTTGCATTTTCCGGAATTCTTATTTTTGCTGCGGTTCTAGGTTCCAAAATTAACTTTTTGTTAATTTTATTTTATACTCTTTCCTATATAGGATTTATGGGTTATGCTAGTATTTCTGGGTGGCATTTTCATTTCATTCGACCAATTGATTTTTCAGTCGTAGTCGATACCATACTACTCTACAGTGCTATTGGTCTTAGTATATGGTTTTTAATCAATGATTTGACTGTATTAATTATTAAAGTGATCAATGAGAATATAAAAGTAAAAAATTCAAATCGGATTATAGAACATATGGTAAATCATGACTTCCTCACGAACTTACCGAATCGAAATCTCGCAAAAGACAATTTTGAAAAAGCCTATGAGAATGCAAAACTACACGATGAAAAGATAGCTTTAGTATATCTTGATTTGGATAATTTCTACACGATTAATGATTCTCTTGGTCATATTATTGGAGATGAATTAATTCGATTAGTCTCGGATCGATTGATGGAAGTGATTGGCGGCGTAGGAACACTTTGTCGATTGGGTGGCGATGATTTTTTAATTGTAATAAATTCAAAATTGAATCTTGACATCGTATCAGAAAAAGTCATAGAAATAATGAATTCAATGAAAAAGCCTTTTAACTTAAACTCATTAGAATACGTATCCACTTGTTCTATTGGCATTGCCGTCTCCCCTGACAATGACACTAATTTCGAGTCACTACTTAGAAAAGCAAATCTAGCTTTGGATCATGCGAAATCTGCGGCTAAGAATCGTTTTGTGTTCTATAACACAGAAATGAATGTTAATACACAGGAACAATTAAATCTTTTATTACAACTCAGGATAGCCATTCAAAATAATGAATTCTATCTTTGCTACCAACCCAAAGTTTCGTTTTGTGACAATTCATTAGAAGGATTTGAAGCATTACTTCGTTGGAAACATTCTGAGCGAGGCATAGTGTCTCCATTATCATTTATACCAATCGCTGAGAGCTTTGGATTGATTGTAGAAATAGGTGAATGGGTAATGCAAGAAGCCTGTAAGCAATGCAAAATATGGCATGAGCTTGGATATGATAAATTAACGATAGCCGTGAATGTGTCAGCCATTCAATTTAAAAGAGGAAATATTGAAGAAGTTATTTTAAATGCGTTGAAAGTCTCCGGATTAAAACCAGAATTTTTAGAGATCGAGATGACTGAATCAATATTAATTGATGACTCGAATATATTAATAGATACTCTTTTTCAATTAAGGAAATTGGGAATAAAATTTTCCATTGATGATTTCGGAACTGGATATTCCAATTTAGGCTATTTAAAAAAATTTCAAGTAGAAGTATTGAAAATCGATCAGTCGTTTATTCGAATCATGAACAATAGTCTTCAAGATGAAGCGTTAGTAAAAGCAATCATTCAAATGGCTTCTAGTATGGGAATTAAAACTGTCGCGGAAGGAGTAGAAGAAAATCATACTAGAATTAAACTTAAAGATTTGAATTGTGACTATGGACAAGGCTACTATTGGTCAAAACCAATGCTGCCACCAGAATCAATAATGTTTATTAAAAATCATAGTTGACTTAAGTAGATATCGATTTTGAGAACATTCGAAAGATAACCAATCATCTTCTTTCTAGTAAATTGCATCCAACTTCTCCCATAATTCTCTCCCTTTCAAATTTTCTTTCTAGCGCCGAAGCGGCTAATTTGCATTCAGCTTCTCGATAATTGCCTCCCATTCTATCACAAATTAAAAGCTTAAAGCGAAAATAGGTTGCTCCTTATTCAAAAAGATTCATCTATCCAGAGCCTAAAAAATTATTACTGAACAATCTGAAATCATCACAGGAAGAAATTATTAAAAAAATAATACGGATGCAAAATTCTGTGTTCATCGGTGGTAATCAGTTAAGTATTCCTACTTTTTTTTCGTTTGCTTAATTTGGAAAATGGCAGATTTTGACAATTGGTTCATTTATGGCAGGAAAAATTACACATATAGAAGTTTTAGCGCAGGCAATTAAACACCTAGACCATGGAACAACTGAGCAGCGCAATATTTCTCATTTACTTCTAGACCAATCAAACCGGATTTATGCAAACCTGGGAACGATTGCACCTGATATTTTTTACTATTATCATATACTTTCTCCTTCTAAGATTACCTCGAACGCACAAATCTGGGGGGATCTACACCATCATAAAAATGTTACCGAATTAGTTTTAAATTTTTTAGACATCATCATTGAAACAGAAGAGGGCACTTACAGAGATAGAATGCTCGCTTTTGTATTGGGTTATATTTGTCACTGTGCAGTGGACGTTGTAACTCATCCTTATATCTTTTTTATTTCGGGGGACTACTATAATAAAGACCCGGAAATTGCAAGTATGGCGCAATACAACCATATGCGGGTTGAATTTGCGTTGGATTCGTATTTACTCGATCATAGGTGGGGAATGAGTCCTAAGGATTATGATTTCACACATTATATTGATGTGCGTAGACGTGGTGTGAGTGGGCTTAAAAAAATTGATCCTATGATATGGATTTTTTGGCTTGAGGCATTGCGGCTGACGTTTCCAGAAGAGTTCAAGAAGAATTATATTGGATCTGCTCGCAAAATTATTCCAGGTGATATTATCAATGATTCTTACATCGGTTATATTCGATTCAATGAAGTCCTAGATTCTCGCAGCAATGGCATGAGAAACTTTTTAAAAATACTTGACTATATTCCATTTACGAAGAAAAAAGCATCCACTTTGCTTATGCCTTTTAAAGATGCAATTGACACCCGGGTATTGAATTCAGATGAGAAAGAATGGTATTATCCTGCTGATGCAACTCGCAAACGCAATCATTCTTTTATTACTCTCGTGAATCAATCTGCAAATGCTGCTCGCGATGCAATGACTTATGCCTGGGAATATGCAAAGGGAAATGTAAAAAGAGAAGCAATGATAAAAGAATACGGCGGTTACAATCTTGATACTGGTCTACGTTATCAGGGAATTTCTGATATGAAAGAGTTTGCACCTTTATGAATAAAAATTATAATATTATCAGCTCAAAAATTATCGGAGCCTTTGCAACTGCGGTTAATTCTATATTAACCGGTAGTTATGCTTTTGCCAAGCTTGCCGCTTTCCTATTATTTCTCGGAGTCTTAAATGTTTTCTTAATAGTAGGCTCATTCGATGATATCAACCTCATTCCGAGAGCTATGGACTATGAAATTCCTTCTACTCTATACGGGGTAAATGCTAAAGGGCAATATGAACCAATTGCAGAGTTCTATCAATTTTCCAGGATTGTTTTGGACTTGCCTATCTTCAAGGAAGAAACAGATTTGCCGGATAAGCGCAATAAGGTGCTACAATGCTTTTTGTCAACAGAGGATAGTAATTTTTATGAGCATCATGGTTTAGATATAAGAGGTATTATCCGCGCATTTGCAGTAAATATTATTGCGGGTAAGATTAAAGAAGGCGCGTCTACTATCACCCAGCAAGTTGCCCGTTTGAAGTTTTTAAATACAGATAGATCTTTTATTCGTAAAGCTAGAGAGGCTTGGCTTGCTGTTCTAATGGAATTTTATTATGATAAAAATACTATTTTGGAAATGTATCTAAATGAAATTCCACTCGGTCATGGAACGCTGGGAGTAGGCGCTGCTGCTCGTTTCTATTTTCGTAAAGACATCAATTCCCTTGGTTGGGGAGAAGCGGCATTACTCGCGAGTCTTACCACTAGACCAAAAGAATTTAGCCCTTTAGTTAATCCAATGGTTTCGTCCAATAAAGTTCGGGTTATTTTTATGAAGCTAGTGGAGAATGGGAAAATGGATATTAGCCGAGCCGAGGCGGAGTATAAAAAATTCTCCGAGTATTATGCAAATCTCAATAGATCGCCTAACGACTCGGCTTACTCTGATAGACTGAACCGATTCCCTTATTTTACTGAATACATTCGCCGTCTTTTAAAAAAACAAATTAGCAATGAGGATTTGTATAGCGGTGGATTAAAGGTATACTCCACACTGAATATCCAACACCAGACAGAGGGAGAAGCTGTTCTCTCTGCAGGGCTTGCCAATCAAACTAAAATCTCTAATCAAAGGTCATTTAAAAATATTGATGCATTCGATGATCAATTTGGTGATATTTACACATCGTTATCTTTGATCCATGACATAGGTGATTTTAAATTTAAAATTTCTCGTATGGAAAGAACCTTTAGAAGTGTCTACCAGGAAGAGTTAAGAGACAATTATGCGGCATTAAATCTTTTGACTGGCTCGGATAATGTTGGTGCAGTGTTTGATGAGAATTATGCAAAGCAAGTTACACAGGATCATCTCCTTCCCGTTGAGGGGGGAATCATTAGTATGCGCCCGGATACTGGCTATATAACTTCGATGGTAGGTGGATCGGGGTTTCGCTCTGATAACCAACAACTTCGACCGATTCAGGGTTACAGGCAACCGGGTTCTTCTTTTAAGCCACTCGTTTATGCAACTGTGCTTGATTATTATGGAAAAAATCCAGACAAAGAGCCAGAGAAGAATGTAACTGCCTCTACTTTATTCTTAGATTCCCCCTTGCAATACTTGATGGAAGATGGAGATGAGTGGTCTCCTGAAAATTATAGTGAAGAGTATTCTGGTTTCATGCGATTACGCGCAGCCCTTGAGAGTTCTAAAAACTCAGTTGCGATTCGTGTTGTTGAGCATATTGGGCTTGCGAAACTTTTACCTACTCTCACAGAGCTTTTGAGGATAAATAGAGATATCCCCAAGAATTATTCTGTTGCTCTTGGGACATTTGAAATGACTCCTTATGAGTTGACTCGTGCGTATGCGACACTTGCTTCAGGTGGAAAGGAAGTATTTCCAATTTCGATTCTATACATCACAGATAGTAAAGACAGAATGATAAAAGATTTTAGACCCGATCACGATAAAAAAGAACGAAAGCAAATCTTATCTAAAGAAGCAAGTCTTATTATTACAAGCATGATGAGCGATGTAATTAAGCATGGGACTGGTAAGGCTGTATTATCCGCTGGATTAAATAGACCTTCTGCCGGTAAAACAGGGACAACTAATAATTTTAGAGATGCCTGGTTTGTCGGGTATACACCTGAGCTTGTAAGTTCAGTTTGGGTTGGTTATGACACCGGTACAGTTTCACTCGGCAAAGGAATGTCAGGCGGAGTAGTGGCAAGCCCGCTCTGGGGAAGATTTATGGCGAAAGCCTTAAAGGGCGAGCCTGTAAAGGATTTTAATTTTGGTGAAAACCTAAGTATTATTTCTCGTAAGGTTTGCTCTATTTCAGGAAAGATTCCCGGTTCTCAGTGCCATAAAACGTATGACGAGGTTTTCATCAAAGATACACTCGATAAATCTATTTGTGAAGACCACAGGGGATATAATCCCGAAATGGACATTCCCCAGGAGATTACGCCGCTTCCACCAGTTGCAACAAACGGTAACCGCGAGAAAGACCCTGTAAAGCCAAAGAAAAAGAAATCAATTAGCGTTAACAAACCAGAGGCTGCCGAGCCAGCTAAGTCTGAAAAGCCGGTATCCAAAAAGAAGCCCAAAAAGAATATCTTCCAAG
>JANMOF010000366.1:0-5878 GCA_031368925.1 Leptospiraceae bacterium | reverse complement strand
AACCAGCACGCCCGCACCCGGGCCGAGGCCCAGGCCGAGCTGCAGGGCGGTTATGCCCGGCGCCCGCGAAATAGACTCTACTTTTGCAAACTTATTTTTACCACGTCCTCTTTGTTCGTAAACAACCTCGTCGCCAATGTTTGTATAACGAAACGTTAGGTTTGTATCAGGACTTACGCCTTGCAAGAGAGAGTTGAGACTAATAATCTTAGTCTTTAAAAGGATTGGATTTTCGTATGATTGTTTCATTGTTTGTTGGTCTTTATTATGTGATCTATTAAAGGCAAATCCAGATTATTGGCTAGAACCAAAAACTCCAGAATAAGATGGCTCGCGATCGTTATACGAATTATTGGTAATCCGTATTTCAGGATAGCCCAAGCGCATAAAGTAAATTTGATAATTTCCTGTTCTATTTGATTCAAATAATATAACATCTTCATATTTGGAGTAAGAAGGATTCGAGTCATCGGCAGAATTATTCGTTAGTCTTGACTGGCTACTTCCATCTATGTTCATCGCATATATCTCATTATTCCCGTCACGGTTTGAAACAAAAACAATTTTTGCTCCATCTGATGAAATGGTTGGATGGAAATCACTGAATGAATTATTCGTCAACCTTGTCTGGCTACTTCCATCTGAACTCATCGCATATATCTCATTATTCCCATCTCGATTCGAAACAAAAACAATCTTCTTTCCATCTGATGAAATGGTTGGGTGGAAATCACTGAACGAATTATTTGTTAATCTAGTTTGGCTACTTCCATCTGAATTCATTGTATATATTTCCTGATTCCCGCTTCGATCTGAGGCAAATATTATTTTACTTCCATCAGCGTAAAATGTAGGATCTATATCATTAAATAAATTGCTAGTCAATCTAGTTTGGCTGCCTCCGCCCGCGTTCATCGCATATATCTCATTATTTCCGTCACGATCAGATACAAACACTATCTTTTTTCCATCAGTAGAAAACGATGGATTTGAATCTGAAAAGCTATTCGTTGTTAATCGCATTTGTGTGATTGCCAGTGAATCATATCCCTTATAGATTTCTGAATTTCCATCCCGATCTGATTGAAACGTAAATATACGATCCGCAGCACAGGAACAGGAAGAACAACATTCAGGGCGTCGCCATTTCCACGGATCCAATAATATTATCAGTCCTAAAACCTTCTTGCCTCTTTCGTTCGACTCTTTAAAATACTGTTTAGGCGTACAGACATTCAAAAATAAAAGAAGAAATAAAGAAATACATTTCATGACCGGGTAATCATCTTTTATCCGTGTTTATCTGTGGTATTCTTTAAATATCTACCCCATCGGATAAGGAATATTTTTTGAAACCTCATTGATTTTGTTCAAGACATCTTGTGTGAGGATAACATCCGTTGCCTTCAAGGACTCATTCAATTGTTCAACTGTGTTTGCTCCAATAAGAGTTGATGCAACAAAGTCATGCTGCTTGCTCCATGCAACTGCCATTGTAACCAAACTCATATTAGCCTCTTTTGCTATTTTCAAAAAATCGTCGGTAGCCTTAACAGTTAGATCATTTAGAAAACGGTTGGACATTTTCTTTTGTCGATCGCCTAATTTTGCGTATCTGCTAAAGCGAGCATTTTCGGGAACCTTGCCGCCGTTGTATTTCCCTGAGAGAACTCCGCCGGCTAATGGGGAATATGGTAATAAGCTAATACTTTCTTTTTTGCATACTTCCGAAAGTGAATCTTCAAAACGGCGATTTAACATGCTAAAATTATTTTGAATACTTTCATAACGAACGAGGCGATTTTTTTCGGATGCCCAGAGGCTTTTCATTAATCCCCAGGGAGTTTCGTTGCTACAACCGACATATCGCACTTTGCCGCTACTTACTAATTCGGAAAGCGCATACATAGTCTCTTCATACATCATGTCGGGGTCAGGCCAGTGGGATTGGTATAAGTCTACATAATCAGTGCCTAATCGTCGTAAGCTGCCTTCAATCGCGCGAACGATATGATGACGGTCTAATGCCGTTTTGCCGTTACGAACAGGTGGGGTAAACCATCCATGTCCCGGACCACAAACTTTTGTGGCAATAAGAACTGAGTCTCTCGGTTTAGTCTTTAGCCATTTGCCTACAATTTCTTCTGTGCGGTGAACCCATTTGTCCTCTGGTGGGACAGGATAAATTTCTGCTGTATCATAAAAATCAATTCCTGCATCATACGCTTTATCTAGAATTTTGAAACTGGTTGGCTCATCACAGCTTGAGCCGAAGGTCATTGTTCCCATTCCGATTTCTGAAACTACCATTGCCGATTTTCCGAGTCTTCTTTTTTTCATAAAATTCCTTTAGTCCACATCAATAATTAAAAGTGTAATATCATCTTCTACGTTTTTTCCATCCGAAAAATCCCAGAGTCCTTGCAGGATAAATTCGCAGCTAGCTTTACCTTCTAAATCTTTACTTGCATCAAAAATTTGATAAAGCCTTTCTTCTCCGAGAAGTTCTCCCTCGTGATTTTTAATTTCTAGGAGTCCATCCGTGAAAAATATAAACCTATCTCCTTGATAATAATCCACTGCATATTCTTCAATTCGAATATTTTGAAAAACTCCAATCAACTGTCCTTTTACTTTTAAAGTAATAGAGTCCATATTTTTACGAATGATATAAGGAGAAAAATGCCCTGCTGAGGCATATGTAAAAAGCCCACGCCACTGTGAACTTTCCGAATTCAAGTTTAATCCGAGACTTGCATTGTGACGAACTCTCGTTTCGAAAATTCCAAGAAAGGCAGTTAGAAAATTTCCCGCGGTGTTTTCCACCATTTGTAAATTGAGTCTCTGTAAAATTGCGGAAGGAGTTTTGTATTGCTCAAAATTATTTTGCCAACTGATCTTCGCCATCGAAGCAATAAAAGCAGCGGGAACGCCATGACCGGATACATCTGCAATTAAAACGCCCACTTTATCCATTGGCACTTCGTCGGGATTTGGAAAAACCTGTACATCATAAAAATCTCCGCCAACTGTTTCCATCGGAATATAACTCGCATAAAACTTTAAACCCATATTAGATGGAAAACTTTTTGGGAGAAGATTCTGTTGAATTTTTCTGGCTCGTGAAAGTTCCTCATTCATAGACTTTTGTCTAGCTAGAAGTTCTTTCTTGAGTTCTTTTTCTTCGATGAGAGTATCCGTTAGCCGCTTGACAAAAATTTCATTCATCGTGTTCATCACGATGAGAGATTGTTTTTCGATTAAAACGCTTGCTTTTCTTTTGAACTCATCATTCCCATCTTTCAAAACGGCAGTGATCATTTCTGCGCGAATGTATCTTTCCTGAAGATTAAAATTTCCAATGTAGTCTGGAATTTCGATTAGCCGCGAAACCACTTTCTCGATGGTCGAGCGCAGCTTGGTATCCATTTCAAAATTTTGCGAATGTAAAAAACTTTCGATTCTATAACGGTATGTAAGAATTAAATTTTTTGCAGTGGTGTTTTCAAATTCTCCATCGTCCAAATGCTCCAGATACAATTTTTCAAAGAAAGAAGGTCCTGTAGTAAATTCTCCAATTTCATTATGCACATCTCGCAATTGAGCAAGTAAAAAATCTTTATACGTATTGCCTTCCATCATTTTACGTGCAAGAGTTTGTGGATTTTTTTTAAGCTCACGCTCAATTACTCTTCCGTATTCTTTCATTAGTCGCTTAAAGACCATTTCCCGCAAGGTATGATCGTTTAACTCTTCGTTTAAGTTATTCAGGTAGGCAAGGTTACTCATGTATATTCGTTAGACAGTTCTTTACATAGTCCATAAATCATTCCCTGTCCCATTGGCGATTATTTTTTTGTTTTCTTAGCTTGCCACTTTTTAAATTTCCTACTCGAATCCGGTAAGGAATCTCAAGTCCTTCTAACATTGACTCCAGACTTTTCGCACGGTCTTCCTCTAGCTTATCTAGTTTTTCAAGCATCAAACAATCATTACCCGCATTGCAGCATTCACCTACTCTACATTTTTTTTTGTATTTACTTAGCTCAGGAAAAGTAGAAAGTATTTCTCCTTTTGTTAAATGAAGTAAGCCCCATTCTTTAATACCGGGAGAGTCGATGAGTATCGTAGTGGGATTAACAACGATTACACTCGAATTGGTAGTGGTGTGCTTTCCTTTCTGAGTAGAGTGGCTAATAGTATTTGTCTTCTGCTCGGAGTTACTAGTGATTAGGTTGATAAGACTTGATTTTCCCACGCCAGAATTTCCCACCAAGTAAGTAGTCTTATCCTGAAGAGCCACTAACAACTCTTTAACGCTATCTAAACTAGTGCAGGTAATTGGATAAACCTTACAGCCTAGCGATTCGTATTTTTCTACTCTTGCGTTTAATTCTTCCTCTGTAACCAAATCCTTTTTGTTAAAAATAATAATGGGAGTTACATTGGAATGATAGCAAGCAGTAATACTTCTATCAATGAAGCCATCTTTCGTTTCCGGACCAGAAAGAGAAGCAATGATCGCCACTAAATCCACATTCGCGCATAAGATGTGTTTGTCGGAGTTACTACTCTGGCGGGTAAGAAGGCTAGTTCGCTCCTCCTTAGACAAAATGACCCAATCTGCTTTTTCTGTAAGTTCATTTTCCGCCTGTATTCGATCTCCCACAACAAATGGATGCCTGTCCCCCGATTTATTCAGGCGCAATTTTCCCTTAAGAGTCGCCCGCTTAAAGCCTAGCCGGGGAGAATATATTTCGTAGTAGGCTCCATAAATTTTAGAAACGATAAAATTTTCTTTGACAGTAGAGCTTGGTTTTTCTAAATTCATACAGCTTGCACTATCCTATGAAATTGAAAGATAAAATAAATAGCCCAATTATTGTGACTTTTTTCACGCTTATTTTCATTACCGCGATTCAGTATTTGCTTTTGGTTTTGTATACCGGCTATTTGGGATTTCATCCTACCTTTATCCAATCTGGTATTCAAATTTCTATCATATTTTTACTGAATCTCATTGGCTATTTGATAACTCAGATTTCACGCAAGAAAGCAGAGAAAAAAAGATTCGACATCATCTTGCGCGAAGAGAGAGAGCGGATTCGAGAAATTGCTTATATCACAGCACTCGGAGATTTAAAAAACCATCTGTTTAGAATGAACCAGACTACTCGAATTAGCGAGAGTCTAAATGAATTTGTCGTAGACATTTTTAATGTGGAGCATTCTACCATTTACCTCTGGTCTGATGAGGAAGGTGCTTTTTTGCCCCATCCGATTGGAGAAAACAAAAATCGTTTTCTAGTATATGATCCTTTCATGCTGTGGCTTACGGATAACGACCAGGTTTTAACAAGAGACCATTTTAATAAAGCTCCCGGTTATGCTGAAATAAAAATGGATGCTATACGAATTCTAGATTCTGTGAATGCCGAAACAATTATTCCCCTCACACTCAATGCAAGTCTACTCGGAATTTTATTTTTAGGAAAGAAAAAAGATGGCTCGAGAATGACGACAGAAGAATTGGATCGACTCTATGAAATTAAATCTACTTCTATCATGTCTTTGTCGAATGCAATTTTTTATGCAAGATCTACTGCGCTAACAGAAAATCTAGAAAATAAAGTCAAAGAAAGAACGAAAGCTTTAGAAGAAGCACAGTCCCAACTCATCATGTCAGAAAAAATGGCTTCACTCGGTGTAATGGTCGCCGGAATTGCACATGAAATCAATAACCCCTTAGCCACAGTTTTATTAAACACACAGAATATTCTTTTATCCTATTCTCATATACAAGGAGTATTGCTTATCTTATTAAACTGGCCGAAAGTTTTGAGAGGAAAACAGCGAAAAGAATATCATTTACAAAAAT
>JANMOF010000531.1:0-1642 GCA_031368925.1 Leptospiraceae bacterium | reverse complement strand
ATATCCTTAATTCAAATAGAAACACATACGGGTCTGGCAAGAGGGATGAAAGATTTCAGCAAGAATATTTGTCTGAACCTCCTGAGTCAACTACTGCAAAAGAGGCGTTTGAGTTTTTAAAGCAGCTGGGGTTTCTTGAAACAAAAGAATTTAAATCGAACAATAATTACTCGCAAAATTCCAGAATTTATTTCCTTGCTAAAATATTAAGAGTGAATGAACGGACCGCCAAAGGATTTATTAATAATGAAAAAAAGTATGCTCCATCTGCACAATTGAGCACAGAAGTAAAAATTAAACTACTTGATAAGAAATTGAGGGTGTAAAAATTTCCACCCCTACCCAGCACCCCTGCTTGATTCGCACCAAATCTAAAAAAAAAGAAATGGACAAATCAAATTTTATCCTCACCTCAGTGCCAATTGACGAGCTAAGGACAATCATTCAAGAATGCGTTAAAACCGAATTACAAAACTTCAAACCGGAAATCCCGCCGGATGATGATTTAATTACATCTAAGGAAGCCTGTAAGATCCTGGGAATCTCTCTTGTTACGCTTCATTTCTGGAGAATAGATGGCAAAGTAAGGTTCTATAGTATAGGAACCCGTATCCGTTTTAAGAAAAAGGAATTAATGGAAGACCTGCAAACTACCAAAAAGTATAAGAGGTAAGTTGGAATTTTAAATTGCATAAGCCTACGCCAATTATTTAAAATAGTTGTCGCATAGGCTTTTAACTTCCTTTTCTAAAAATTATTCAAACCAAAATTAAAATCTAAAGAAATGAAACTAACGATAAATCATTGTGAACAATGCGAACAGAAATTTGAGGCAACACGAGTAGATGCAAAATTCTGCTCAGGGGCTTGCAGGCAGGGGGCATACAATCAAAGGCAGAGAAGTAAAGCGCATACAAACGGAATAAATAATGAAACGAATAATAGTGAGTTGTGGGAAAGATACAGAAACTTGCAAAAAGAGTTTGCTGCAATTGTAAATCAAAGTGTGCAGGCGCCAAAACCAATTGTAGACTATGACCAAAGGATGCTGGCAACGTTTGATAGGTTTAAAGATGATGCCGAAAAGCGGAAAATTGATGAAGCAAATAATACCCTTAAGGATTGGTTAATAAAGCTTATGGATTATTCGCAGCAAGAGGAGGTTGCAACCATCAGATTGAAATCATTTTTTGAGCGAATCCAAAGAGGTTATGATTTTTATTTTAAAGACCTTCCCATAAGTTTCAAGTACCATCTATTTTTAAACGAAAAGCTGAAGCCGCGAATTGCTCGCTGGAATGATGAAGTAAAAAAAACGAGTGAGCGTTACGTTTCTTTAAAGTTATCTTATGAATTAGCTTCTGCTTTTGGGGAAATACTGACTGAAATTGGCTAGAAGAAAACCATATGACTTATTATTTTGAGGCTTTTTTTTCTCTTTCCCATAAACCATATTAGATTATTTGTATTTGTGAAATAAATGGTAATTTCATTTCGGGTATTTTGTTGTTACCTGCAAGCTTTCAAAAAAAAACAGACGAAACCCAAACCTGACAATCCTTTCCATGACAATTAAGTAAAAAACAACTCGACAGATAGACTGCTTCGAACGAAAAACCTACGCTTCGTTTTAATTTTTTTT
>JANMOF010000469.1:0-5225 GCA_031368925.1 Leptospiraceae bacterium | reverse complement strand
GTAAACGCATTCTTCTCTTTAGTATACAATTTTTTTTTGAGTCACTATTTAAAAATCCAAGCAGCGAACAAACGATAGAAATATTCTTCTTCATCCTATTTCTATCGTACGTTTAAATCCTTAACTTAATGACATTGGGCGGTTGCGCTAGGAACCCCCTACGTGATGCGCCTTCTCGGCGCCAGTAAGTATATAGTCATCTATAACAAAGTGTATGGGTAGCAATAAACTCAACAATACTGATTGCTATTACAGCTTTCCAGATTTTGCCTTGACAAAAAAAAGAAGACTAAATTTGATGACATGAAATAACTCTAGTTAATTTTTTTTTTTTGAAGCAAACTTGAGTCATATTGTGAAATAAGAAACTGAAAAAGGAAAGATTCATGCTAAAAATAAAAAGCTATCTAATCTCTATGTTTTTGTTAATCCTTCTATCCTGTCTTGGGATTGATAAATCCAAAAGTTATTCATCCGAATTCATATTAATGGGTTCCTTGCTGAATAAGACAGACCAGGCAAGCGGAGTATCGCAAGCATCCCCTGGAGCGAATTCAGGCGGGGGAGGTTTTACGAATTTTTTTGGAGGTTCTAGTTCTGTTTCGGAGGGAAGAACTGCGATTCGTTTTAAAGTCTATGATGACCCGATGCCTATACCGGTTAGTAGTGGAATTTTAAATTTCTACTCTGAATATGAATTTATTGACTCACTCTTTGACAGTGCTGTTAACATTCCTCCTGCCGAGATATTAAAGCTAACCGTTGACAAAATCGAAATTATCAATTCTGCATTTCCTAGTTCGCCGATTGTAATTATTCCTACTTATAAAGAGCGGGTAATCGAAATAAGGCGAAACAATCATTTTATTCCTTTCGCGATGGGAATTTCGGTTTCTGCTGGAACTTATTCGAGTATTAAAGTCTTTCTTAATTCTAAAGGATATGCATATTTCAATGATAAGGAATACGTTTTAAATTTAACTCAGAAGATAGTAACTTTTGGCAATTCATTTCCTATTGAAAAAGAAAAAATCACTTCTCTTCGTAGCATCCCCTTTATTGAAAATGATCCTGAATTTATTTCAAGTCATGGACATTACAAAAGAAATAATTTCGATACAGTTCAATTTGTAGATCACCTATACCAAAAGAATGGTTTCATTCAATTTAATCTTGCCTTGAACCTTATCCCTGCAGGTCAGGCAGTTCATTCTCCTTTGGAAAAATTAAATATCATGGTTTCACAGGTCACTGCCGTTGATAAGGCAAATAGCGGTCATACGTTAAATGATAAGCCGACGATTTTCGAATTTCTTTCTTTACGAAGCGGGTTCGTTGGTCTTGCAACCCATAATGAAGTCCCATCAACGAACTATGATTATTTTGAAGTCATGCTTGGAAGGAACAACACAATAGACGCTGATGGCAATAATTCTCCTCTCATCATGGATGAACGTTCACAGAGCATCTTTCGTTTTCAAGGATCATTTAATGCACAGAGTGCTAGAACAATGGAACTTTATCTGCATCTTGATCCAAATAAATCGGTATTCTTTGTACCTAGTAAGGGATTTGTATTTGATCCTGTTTTAAAACTCGAATCTTATCTTAGCATGACTGAGAATCATAAAGCACTTCTCATTGATAAATTGAACAAGAGAATCAATCTGGTAGGAAAAGATTCTGAGGTTGTAATTTCTGGAACTGCGACAGCAATTTCTACCATCCTTGCAAATAATGTAAACGGAAAACAAATGATCTACTCGGATGTGACTATTGCAGTTAATGACATTCTCCGCGGGCAGTTGGATAATTCCAAAAGTTTTACTCTACGTGTGATTGGTGGAACTTATGGAGGCATAAAATTGGAAGTCTTTGGAATGCCAAAATTCCAAGTGAACGAATCGTTCCTGCTTTTCCTGAAAAAAAATGGCAATTCATTCATTATCACGCGTGGCGAATTAGGGAAGGTAAACTTATGAGAAATAGAATCAAATTAATGCGTATAACAATTCCTGTCATCTTAGCGGCATGTTTCCTAAATTTCATGTTCTTATCTCCGAATGGCTTGCGCTACAAGGGACTTGGTCCGATCGTACAATTTCAAGTTGATCCCAATTTTGCAGGAGTCGGTCTACAAGCTAACGATGCCGTGAACACAATTCGAAAGGCAGCTATGCAATGGTTTTCTACCGGAGAATCACCATTAGCCTTTTCCTTTAAGGGAAACCAGACCGGAAAATCGCCAACAAGTTTTGACAGTATTGAATGTAACACTAATCCTACCGAGATTCTTGCGGATAATCCAGTATTTTCGCAAGACAGTGCTGATCCAGATTGCAGCGCAGAAAGTTGTACATTCGTTTGGTCTTGCGCTGGTTTTACAAACCCGAGAGCAATTTCTATTCAGTTCAACACTCATGATTTTTCCTTCACTCCAGTGCAATCAAGCAATAATCGTATTAATTTAGAAGCAATTGCTCTGCATGCGTTTGGACATGCAGCAGGACTCAGTCACTGCCAAGTAGGGGAAACTGAAGCACAATGTGATGCGCACAATGTGAATGGACAAACAAATCCTGAAAATGAATCGGTCATGTATGGTTTTCCGGAAAGTATTGCCACATTATCGCAAGACGACGTTTCGGGATTGCAAGCTCTGTATGGCATCCAAAAAATTCCTTTTCCAGAATCATCATCAACTACTTCATATCGTCTATCAGCACGGGAAGCACAGGATGTTATTAATTATCAAGAAAATCTGGCATTGCCGCCTTCTGGAGATTGGTGGAGGACTCCTAATAATCTTAATCAACGTGCGGCAGATTTAATTACTGCTTATCATGCTGTGCGTAGAACACCAGAGTCTCTAAACGAGGAAATTGATAACTGGGCAGAAGAAAGGCCTGCTCCTCCACCTCCAACGAGTGGAGAAATTGCTTTAATTCTCGATCAAAAGAGACAGATTATGGAGCAGTATTATTCTAAAGTACAAGGATCAGTCCCGAATTTCACAGAAACGGAACTCGCGGGTGTTCGATCGCATACAGGCTCTGCTCTTTTCTCTCATATGCTGCTAAAGCCTTATTTAGATGCGAAAGCAGGTCAAAGCATTGGTATCGTAAACCGCAATTTTGAACTCATGCAATCTCTTCGAAAAGCAGTCATTGATGAGCAGGTGAAGCGAGGAATTTATGAATAAGGTCACTAAAAAATTCATTCTAATTCTCCTATTACCTTCATTCTTATTCTTGCAATGTAAAGATGACAAATCCAGTACTAAAATAACAAAAAAACAATGGAAAACGATACTAGCATGGCAGTGGGTAGCAAATACTTTTGCACTTACAAACAATTTATGTACTGATGCACCAGCGCAGCACTCATCACCATCTACTTCACTCGTTTATCTTTCATCAGGACAAAAGATTACTGATAACCGGAATTTGATTTATTTTATTATACCTATTACCCAGCGAGGAACACCGAGTGTTGATGTGACTTTAAACGACTCCAATTGTGATCTATTCGTTTCAACTATTCGATGCTTTGGGGGCTCAAGTAGGGAGGATCTCGATTATATTCAACCCCCACCAAAGCAAAATACATACACAATCACAAAGTATACAGAGAACCGATTTGGGCTGGTTATCGAAACTAGGCAAGCAAATCACGCTGGCACAATTGTAAATTGTAGTTATACAATTCATGCATACTAATAAATTTCAAAAATTGGAGAGAAACTAAAATGAAATCACAAAATAGAGCTTTGAATCTAGCATTAATAGTAAGTTCAATAGGAATCTCACTTCTTCTCTTCCGAAATGAAATTCAATCTTACCCTTTTGAAGCAAAATTAGAATCGACATGGGGTGATTGCGACACGACGGAACTCTATAATGCAAATACAACCGTTACGTTTTATGGAGACAGCCGTTCCGATCTTGCGGATGATTACTGGGCAGGAGTTGGCTGGGTTCCTATCTACGGACATGTTGGTCTTGATACTCATTTAGGAGCAAATCCTGCGGTCTGGAATGTTCAAAACCTTGGGCATAGTACATGGAAATCAGACCAGCTTTTATCTCATTTGCGAACGTGTATGCAATCAGTAAATGGTGAAGCTAAATATAAAAATACATATAAAACCTCAAAGAATGTTGCCTTTGAAATTGCTGGGAATGACTTCGCGCTTAATACCATCGGAATGATATTAAATCCATGGAGTATACCTTCTATGGCAGATCAGGTTTTGAATAATACTGAAATGATAATACGTGTATTTCAAAAGAAAGGAAAAGAGAAAATCCTTCTCATTGGAGGATATCCAGCACTTGCCTACTCATTTATTTACAAGGATCTTTTGAACTATGGGATTAATACGTATCCAGATGCTACACCTGCTGCGATAAGTCCTAATTTTTACCTTAGATTCTCAGATTGCCCTGTATATAACAATAATGATTATTTGAATGGCACTGTTTTATTTGCTTTAGCGGTCAATGGATATGAAAATTGGATCAAAGTATCAAGTAAGGCATACGGGACGGTTTCATCCCTTGGGCTAATGAGAGTCGAGACGCTCTACCCTGATTTAGTGTCTCGAAGACAAATCAATTTTATTGCCCCATGGGGTTGTATGCAAGGCAAAAGTGGAGAAATGTGGTTAGCAACCCCAGCTCTTATGCGTGATCCAGCTCATCCAAATTTCTGGGGATTTGCACAATGGAGCATTGTTGTTAAGTCTGCCTTGAGTTCTTTAGGATTAGATCAGCATCCATCTACTTCAACAATTGTATCACCACCTGATTCTAGTACACCGGAAATTATTCCTCCTACTAATTGTAGTTATGACGTGCCATCAAAGACAGTATCATGCGGTGGTCGCTGGTTTGAACCTCTTGCTTTTGGTTTTACTGGTTCAGATGGCTATCTACCTTATACATTTACAACGAGAAATCTTCCAAGTGGTGCATCAGTTAGTTCTGGAGGAGTTTTTACATTCGGTCCAACATTTTGCGCAAATGCTCCACCTGCTGTAAATAATTGTCACTGGAGCTTTGACCTTATATTGACGGATAATGCTAAAAAGACAGATACGGTCCGCGTTAATGTCGCAACGGGACTTTGAGGAAAGTTCGTGTTAAACGCAGAGAGTTTCAATGCAATGATCAATTTGAGCATAAATCAAAAATTACAAGAAGGACAAAGCTTTGATACCTAGT
>JANMOF010000420.1:0-10949 GCA_031368925.1 Leptospiraceae bacterium | reverse complement strand
CGACCGCGCTCGCCCGCTACGTGCGGGCTTTGGCCCTTTCACCCCTTCCCTTTTCCCTTTGCATACATCGCGTAGGCTACTTTGTATTCGTCGTTGTAAGGAAGTTGAAGCTCTGAGAGCATTTCCGGGAGAGCGAGTTTCCAGCTTATATAGTAGTAGGCTAATATCTTGTAACCGGAGAATTGGGTGTTTGGAATTGAGGCGAGAGCATAATCTTTCTTATCCGGATGAAATCCTTTTGCACCGAGGAGAGCAATTTCGACTGCGATTTTTTTGATATTGTCCTCTGACATCTTTTCGAAGTATTGGAGTGCATCGACCATATAGGTCACTACAGCCATGTTAGTCCCGATTACTTCTTGGGAACGTTGAAATTGAAACATTTCTCTTTCTTGGTAAGGGTCATTTCTAAGGGGCTGATTATTCTTATCCGCTTGGTGCTTTACTTCGCTAACTAGTTGAAAGTATTTATCCAATTCTAAATCTTGTGCCCAGTGCAGGACTAATTCATATTCCTCAGCAGGCTTTCTATCTTCTTTATATTTTAAATACTCTGAATAAAATACCTTAGCTTGTTCTAGTTCGGTTGTAGTTGGTTTAAATTGCCCTACTAAATCAAGACCGAACAAATCTTTAAATTGAAGACTACTTACTACATTGTAAATTTTACTTTTAGAAAGAAGATCTGGGGGCGAAACTTCCAGTGTCTTCGGGTCGGTTACTGCCTTTATCCCCTCCTCAAGCATTGTAAATAGAGACACAAACTGGTAAGGTCTAAGTTCGGCATATTCTAAGTAAATCAGGTCTTCTATGAATAAGTCGATGGGTGTGTTGTAGATTTGTCGATGAATCCCGTCGAATAATGCGTTGGTATAATTTCGAATTGCCTCTTCTGAGATTCCTTTTCTAGTAAGTAACTGAATCGTTCGGTCGATAGAGGAACTAAATTCTTTTCTATTTTCAGACGTAGAGTAGTAAAGTTGGTTTAGATTTCCTTTCCTCGCTTCTATTACAAAATCCAAATGAACAAGTTCGTGTAGAATTAAATGTTGTATAGTAGGGTAAGAAGGTTTGTAACGGAGAATATGTTTTTCACGATTATAATTCTCCGCAAATTCTATCTTAGCCGCAGTAAGAATTTTAGAATCTTCTACGAGTTCGATCTTTTTGTCACAATCAAATTCTAGCTTATGAAGATATTTTTTTACAATCTTTGCTTCTTCCTTTTTTCTAATGATTCTTTCAGCAACATCAAACGCCATGCTTAGCGCGTTCTGGTAGATTTGATCTTGTGATTTACACAGCTTTACCGCTTCGATAGAACTATAAAAGGCAGATTGTAGATCATTCTCCTTTTCTGCAATAACTCCTAACGCGTAATGCGTATTCGAATAATCTCGATTAATCTTTATAGATTCCCAAAAATATTTTTTTGCTTCCTCGAATTTTCTTTGTTGGAGTAAATTAACTCCAATATTTGTGACTACGATATAATCGTTCGGATTTTCCTTTAACGATTGGTCGTAGTATTTCATCGCAGTGAGAATATCATTCTTGAATCTAGAAAAGATATTTCCCATCATAAGAAGTGCCCAACCGTTCTTAGGATTCCATCGCAAGGAATCTATGAGGTAGTTAATGGCTTCGTCTTGATTTCCCAACTCAGAATAGATTTGTCCTAGAACGCGAAAGTATTCCGAGTTTGTTGGATTTTTTTCTATGAGTGATTTTAAGATTGGTTCGGCTTCCGCAAATTTGCCGCTGTTACAATACTCAATTGCTTTTTTGTAATCGGATTCTTGGGAAAGAATCGCGGAGGTGTCAATGTCTACTATGACGTAACCGCTCTCTATTCTAACTTTTGGTTTGTATTGTCCGTAAGAGTAATATTCTTCTAACTTCTCGACAAGAAGACTATTGTTATCACCCCCCCCCCCTATTTTTATATAGGGAAAAAGATTAGATAAGAAATCATCTATTCTATGTATAATTTGCATTGCTTCGATTTTCCAGATTTTCCGATGGATAGTTTCAATTAAAAAGTAGGTGGGTTTTCTGTAGAGAAGAATTTGCAGCTAATACTTTCCCATTACTCGATAATCATCGGATACATATACATCGGTGCAGATGCGCTTATAGCTACGGTCTAACAACGGTTAACCACCCAAATTTACACCGCATAATCACCGATGCTAAAAGCGCTTCTACACCGAGCAAGAGTTATCGCTATCTTAACGGAAACGCATCGAAAAAATACCCATATTTTATGCTTGACAGATGAGCTATAATTTTCACGCTGTAGGTGCCTTTTTAAGGAGAAGTATATGAGTAAACCATTGATTATACAGAGTGATAAAACACTTTTACTAGAGGTCGATAACCCTGAATTTGAAGAGTGTAGAGCGATTATATCTCGCTTCGCAGAGTTAGAAAAAAGTCCAGAATATTTACATACCTATAGAATTTCACCGCTATCTTTGTGGAATGCGGCGTCTTCTGCGATGTCCGCTGATTTAATTATTGAAGGAATGGAAAAATACGCACGTTATTCTATTCCGAAAAACGTTGTTAATGAGATTCGTGAACAAATCAGTCGTTACGGCAAAGTGAAATTAGTCAAAGAGGAGAGTGGCGAGTTAGTTATTATCTCCAACGAAAAAGGTTTCTTACAAGAAATCGCAAATCATAGAGCAGTTCAACCTTTCATTCAAGAGCGTTTAGGCAACGATAAGATCGTTGTCAAAAAAGAATACCGTGGTCATATCAAGCAAGCCTTGATTAAAATTGGATTTCCAGTTGAAGATTTAGCAGGCTATGATGAAGGAAATAAATACGGATTCAACCTACGCCCTCTTACCCGCGACGGAAAAAAATTTGGAATGCGCGATTACCAACGTGCATCTATTGAAGTATTTCATGCAGGTGGGCGCAATGAAGGCGGTTCCGGCGTAGTAGTATTACCCTGCGGTGCAGGAAAGACTATTGTTGGAATGGGTGTGATGCAAATTATTGGCGCTGAGACTTTGATCTTAGTTACGAATACACTTTCTATTCGTCAATGGAAAAATGAGATCCTGGATAAGACTGATATACCGGAATCGGATATCGGTGAATATTCTGGAGAGACTAAAGAAATTAAACCAATTACGATAGCGACTTACAACATTTTGACGCACCGCAAGAGAAAGGGATCTGATTTCACTCACTTCCATATTTTTAGTGCAAACAACTGGGGACTCATTGTATATGATGAGGTGCATTTACTCCCAGCACCAGTATTTCGCATGACGTCTGAATTGCAGGCTAAACGTCGTCTGGGGCTAACGGCTACTCTGGTTCGTGAAGATGGTCTAGAAGAAGATGTATTTAGTTTAATCGGTCCTAAAAAGTATGATGTTCCCTGGAAAGAGTTAGAAAACAAATCCTGGATCGCAGAGGCAAAATGCGTAGAGATTCGAGTTCCAATGGATGAAGATTTACGACTTCGTTATTCTATTTCTGATGACCGCGAAAAATTCAGATTAGCCTCTGAGAACCCGGAGAAAATGACCGCCATTCAGTTGATTTTAGAACGTTATAAAGAATCTCATATCCTAATCATTGGTCAATACATCAACCAATTAGAGACTATTGCAGATAGATTTAAGATTCCTCTCATTACCGGTAAAACTCCGTTATCCGAAAGACAGGAGCTTTACACTGCATTTAGATCGGGTGCAATTAAATCACTTGTGGTAAGTAAGGTTGCTAACTTTTCTATTGACCTTCCAGATGCTAATATTGCTGTTCAAGTTTCCGGAACCTTTGGTTCTAGGCAGGAAGAGGCTCAGCGGTTAGGTCGTATTTTGCGCCCTAAGCAAGGAAACAATACAGCAACATTCTTTTCATTAATTTCTCGCGATACGAGTGAAGAGAGATTTGGACAAAACCGTCAGTTGTTTCTTACAGAGCAAGGCTATGAGTATGAAATTTATACGCTCGACCAATTCCAGGAAACAGGACTTTTGAGTGAGGCTAATCGCTTTCCGGCGCAAGCAATTTCTGAACCTGTAGTAAGCGGGGTTTAAGCCGAACCCCGACTTTCTAGGTTTGCATAATAAAATAGTTCAAGGGATCAAGGAGAAAATTATGGGAATAGCAGCGGGTAGCAAAGAAAAGAAAATGGTAAGTTTGGCAATTGGAATGATTGTATTTTTTTTATTTGCAGTGAATTGCAAGAAAGAAGAGGCAAAGAATTCCAATCAAGTAAGTGATAAATCCACTTTGTCGGGTGTTGTGCTTTTTGTAGTTGGCAATGTGCAAAGTGGAACAAAAAAATTAAAACCCGGAGATATTATTTCTGAGAATGAATCCGTTCAGACGGCAAAAAGTTCTGCTTGCGATATTCAGATAAAAGACTCTGATGCTGGAATTGTTTTACGTATGAAATCTGAATCTAGTTTTCAACTAAAGACGATGACGGTTAATGGCAAACAAGTTCCTAGCACGGTAGTGAGCGTTGGCAATGCGATGGTTAATGTTTCAGGGAAACTGAAAAGTGGTGAAAATTTCCAAGTCGTAACTCCAACCCAAACAGCCGGTGTCCGTGGAACAAAGTTTGAAGTAAATGTTACAAAAGATGGCTCTACAGCACTTTCTGTATCCGAAGGAAAAGTTGCTTCCCGTATAAGAATTGCTGAGGCAGATGATCTTCCTTTAGAAATTCAAGAAAAAAGCCAAACAATCACTTCTATTAATAAAGGTCTCGAGTCACAAGAGCAAGTTATAGAGGCTGGTCAAAAAATCACTGTTTCAAAATCACAGACAGATAAGATTTTAAAAGAGACTGGATTGGGTCAATCTATTAAGCAAATCAAAGCGAGTCAACAGTCGAAGTTGAGTCCGGAGGAAGTGCAGAAAGCCCTCGTTATTATTGACAAAGAAAATCAAGTTGCAGGAAAAGAGAATCCAGTAATTGCAAAGTCTTTAAAGGATAATGCAACCTTGAAAGTTGAAAATAGCCCCGGGGCAGATATCCAAGCGAAGCTTAAGGAATTTGCCGAGTTAGTTGCTATAGAGAGACAAAAACTTGAAACTACCGAATTAACCACTGCTATAAAGCAAAGAAATGAAAAGCAAGCAGACTTGTTAGTCAAGAGAATTGAGCAAATTACTGGTAAAAGTTTTGAAACTCTAATTTTAAAGTCAGGGAAAAAAGTTCGAGGAGTTATTTTTCTTGAGAATAATCAGTATTATGTGATAACTCCTGATGGAGAAGAAACGTATAAAGAAGATGATGCAGAAGGAATTGAATTATAATAAACATTTTCCGAAAATGCAATTAAGCTAAAGTAGCTGCTAGTAGGGTTAAGTGAAATAAAACGTTTTACTTAACCCTTCTTTAAGCTCTTACAAATCTAAAATTAAACCTTCACGAGCGAGGATAATATCGAGTGGACTTCCTTCCAGATACGTTTTGTGGAGTTTAGCATCCTCATAAATTTCATAAACTTTTTTATCATTATAAGCAGGCTCATGGTGTGTCATGACTAACGTTTTAATATTCCAGATTGTAGCACAATTGACAGCCATGGTATAAGAAGTATGACCCCAATCAAACTTTGCAAAGGATTCGTCGAGAGTATACTGCGAATCTAGAATCAGCATATCAGCCCCATTAAAAAAAGGTGCCATTGAACGAATGAGATCCATATCGTCTCCAGTGAACTCAGCATCAGTTGCAAAGATAAATGTTTTTCCATTCTCTGTAAACTTGTAAGCGTAAGATCCGCCCGGATGCTTTAACGGGTAAAAATCAATAGTCATTGTGTCGTAAGTAATCGGCTCGCCTCTTTGAATGGTGCGAAATTTTTTAGTGGAAGCAGTTCCGTGAAAAGGCATTGGAAAAAATTCTTTTACTTGTTGTTGAATGAGTCTTGCTTCTAAATCATTATAAGGAGAGTGAAAATTAATTTGATTACCAGGAATGTAAACTGGTTTGAAAAATGGAAGACCCTGGATATGATCCCAGTGCGTGTGAGTGAAAAAAAGTTCTAGGACACCTTTTCCTTTTCCAAATTCTGTTCGAATTAATTCATCTCCCAGATTTCGGGCACCAGTTCCACAATCTACCATGAATACTTTACCTGCATCGGATGTAACTGAAATACAAGTCGTATCTCCACCACTCGTATATTTTAAATAGTCAGGCAGAGTATCAAAAAAGTTATTCACTTCTTCCCCAGATTTAATCTGCTTAGCAGCAAATAACCCAAGAATCTCTAAGACTTTTTCTTGGTAAGCACTGTTGGTGAGCGGTGAGGCTATTGAGCCTCTTGTTCCATAAAGTTTTATTTTCACGATAGTCGTTCTTATTAATTTTTATAGTAAACCACTATAAATACCAATTTAGTTTTTACAAGTTATATATGCTTCAAACCTATGGTATCTATGGGAAATTCTCGCAATTACGAAATGAGGTTGGGTCCGACTTGGACACCTGCCGTCAAATTTCTTATCATAAGTAACTCTATAGTATTTATACTACAGACTATCACTCACCTTTTCTTAAATGCAAAAATCTTGGAGGGTATATTTGCACTGAATCCAAATATGGTCAACCATTTCTATGTCTTTCAGTTAATTTCTTACAGTTTTTTGCACGGTGATTTCTTTCATATTTTATTTAACATGCTCAATCTTTGGTTCTTCGGGTGTGAAATAGAAGAGCTCTGGGGAAAAAAGAATTTCTTTATCCTATACTTTCTGTCTGTTTTCCTGGGCGGATTTCTAACTTGGGTAGTTCATAATTTAGGAAGTAGTCAGGGAGTCGTTCTAGGTGCATCCGGTGGTGTATTCGGAGTGATGGTTACGTTCGCACTTTTATGGCCTAACAGGGAAGCCTTGTTCATGGGAATATTCCCGGTCAAAATGAAATACATTATTTTGATTCTTATGGTCATGTCTATATTCTATGGTGGAGCGCATATTGCTCATATGGCGCATATCGGTGGAATCATTGGTGGGATTGCTTTTTTCTTTGCGAAAGCTAGATACAAATTTAATTTTAATTTTTCCGTTAGCCGCTATTTGCAAAAACAAAAAATGAAACGCTACCAGGAAGAAATGTATCGAAGACAAAACGCAAAAGAAACGGTAGACGAAATTCTAGATAAGATTTCCAAGAAAGGAATGAAGTCCTTGTCTAGAAAAGAAAAACAATTTCTAAAAGATGCATCTACGAAATACTACGCTGAGTGAATTCTAAGTTTTTATACATTGACCAGCTAACACGCTATAGCCCCTATTTCAATCTTGCGTTGGAAGAGGCTATTGCAATTAACCTGCTAAACTTTGGGTATAGCGGAGCACTTCGGTTCTGGACAAATCATAATACCGTAGTGCTTGGAATTTCTGACAGTGTATCTAAAAATATTTCACCTGAAACACTCGTATCCTTTAACGAAAAGTTTCCAATACTGCAAAAAACTCGAAAGTTCATGGAAAAATCCGTATATATTACGCGTCGCGCATCCGGTGGAGGAACTGTATTTCATGATGAAGCGTTTAATCTTAATTATTCTCTATTTGCTTCTACCAAGGAAAAGAAAGAACTTTATCCTGTAAAGGATTCCTATGTGCAATTGCTCGGGCTTCTTACAAAGGCTCTTGCTAAGCAAAATATTCTAGCTGGCTCGGCGGGCAAATCAGATATAGCCGTAGAGAGTGATGGTGTCCTAAAGAAAATTTCCGGCAATGCGCAATTTCGAAAACGAGATTGCATCGTTCAACATGGGACATTAATTTTGGATATGAAAATCATTGATAGTGTATTGCAAAATCTTTCTCATCCACCCGAAGAGCCGGAATACAGAAAGAATCGTAAGCACTCTGATTTTTTGACTTCGCTTCCGGGGGACTTTTCTATTTCTCAATTTAAGCTAGATTTACAGAAAATTTTTCTGGAGTTTTTAGAAATAAAAGAAGCTCCAAGTAATGATAGAAAGTTTTTGCGACAGGTTTTTAGAGATGCAAAAAGGCTTATGTCGGAAAAATATGCAAATATAGAATTTATTTTTAGCAAACCTTAAAGGAAACAAAAATGTATTTAGAAAACCAAGACCCGGATGTATTTGCCTCCCTACAACACGAAGACAAAAGACAAGAAGAATCTCTCGAAATGATCGCTTCTGAAAACTTTGTATCCCAAGCCGTTCTTGAGGCTTATCATTCAACATTAACTAATAAATACGCAGAAGGCTATCCAGGAAAAAGATATTATAACGGTTGCGAAAATGCAGACCGAATCGAAGAGCTTGCAATTGAACGAGCTAAGAAAATGTTCAACGCACAATACGTAAACGTGCAACCTCACTCCGGTGCACAGGCTAACATGGCGGTATTTCTTGCAGCTTTAAGTGCAGGCGATACATTCATGGGAATGAATTTAGCACACGGTGGACATTTGACTCATGGGTCTGCTGTAAATTTTAGCGGAAGGAATTACCATGTAGTTCCTTATGGGGTTACTAAAGACACGAATCGAATTGATTATGATGAAGTAAATCGACTGGCTAAGGAGCATAAGCCTAAACTAATTGTTGTGGGTGCTTCTGCTTATCCGCGAGAAATTGACTTTGGGAAATTTGCAGAAATTGCAAAATCAGTAGATGCAAAGATCATGGCAGATATTGCTCATATTGCAGGGCTTGTGGTTACAGGGCATCATCCTACACCGGTAGGAGTTTGTGATTACGTAACGACTACTACTCATAAGACGCTTAGAGGACCAAGAGGTGGGCTTATTATTTCATCCACCGAGCACGAGAAAATTTTAAATTCACGTGTATTTCCAGGAGTGCAAGGTGGACCTTTAATGCACGTGATTGCAGCCAAGGCAGTTGCATTTGGAGAAGCATTAAAACCAGAATTTAAAACCTATATCCAAAATGTAGTGGATAATGCACGTTTACTGGCAGAAGTATTTGTGAAACGTGGGTTTAGAGTAATCAGTGGGGGAACGGATAATCATCTTATGCTGGTAGACGTTTCTGTAAAAGGATTAACAGGTCTTGATGCAGCCAATGAGCTAGACAAAGTAGGAATCACTGTAAATAAAAATGGAATTCCATTTGATGAAAAGCCTCCAGCGGTTACTTCCGGTATCCGCTTAGGCTCACCTGCACTTACAACACGCGGACTAGGCAAAACCGAATTCGAAAAAGTAGGACATCTCATCTGTGACTTACTCGATAACATTACAGACGATAAAAAGAAAGCGCAAGTAAAAGCGGGCGTTGCAGAAATCACAAAACAATTCCCGATGGACAGATTCCGCTTGTGATCATTTATTTTTTCATAGATGGCGTCGGCTTCGGTGAAAACGATGTAGATAAAAATCCCTTTGCAAAATATGCAAAGGGTTTTTTTCTTCCTCTCGCTGATTTGCCTTTACCGGCTAATAGCAAATTAGCCGATGGAGTGTATGTAAAAACAGACGCGTCTATGGGAATAAAAGGTTTGCCTCAGAGTGCAACGGGGCAAACTGCTATTTGGACAGGAATCAATGCACCGCAAGTTTTGCAAAGACATATCAGCGGCTATCCTACATTTACCCTTAGAAAGATTATAGATGAATTTTCTATTTTAAAAGTATTAGACGAGCGTGGGAAAAAAGCCGCTGTTCTAAATTGCTACAGCCCTATCTATTTTGAAAACGTAAAGAAAAAACCAAAGCACGTATCTGCTTCAACGATGATTCAACAGGCTTCTAAAATTCCATTTCGAGATATGGAAGATTTGCGAAATCATAATGGAGTCTTCATGGATATATCGCATGAATTCTTTCGTGAATTTGCAAAAGACTTTTTACCAGCAGGAGACAGCCTACTTGATCTTCGCGACCCATTTGAAGTAGGAAAGAACGTCGTTAGAATAGCGGATAATTATGATTTGGTGATATTTGAATACTTTCTTACAGATAAAACCGGTCACGACCAGAATTGGCATATGGCAGAGAAAGTTATTCACACCGTCGAGCGGTTTATCGAAGGTATCCACGATGCAATGGACAAGACTAAGCACCAACTCATTATTACCTCCGATCACGGTAATCTCGAAAACCTAACAGTTGGAACCCATACAACGAACCTTGTTCCAACCTATCTCTATGGAAACCTCACTGATTCTTTTAAAGATAAAATTTCTGCGTTATGCGATATAGTTCCGCTTCTATATGAAACACTTGGAGTCGAGATTGAACTTAAGTGGGAAGCCTTACCTAACCCTTGAATTTTTAGATTAGGCAGCGCTTAATACCGATAGTACCTCTTTGATATTTTTTGTGATAATTTGATTGATATTTACATGCTTGCTTGCATGTTCAATTTCTATACCAACGATATTTCCCGATTCATCTGTATCTATTACAATATCTTTCATCATTTCTTTTTGATGTTTAGATACTTTATCCGAAAGTTCTATATAAAGCATATCTGATTCTTGAAAGTATTCTATTTTCATAATAACCTCTTATTTTTACGAATTAAATAATCTGGATCTTCCATAATATTTAGAATTTCCCCATTAGGTTCTTCTACGACTCTTACATATTCGTTAATTTCTGAAATAAATGCATAGTATCTCATTCTGCCATCATCTTGCAATTCTTCAAATTCAGAATTCTGGATTGCATATTCTATAAAATGAATTAAATGGGGTCTTTTCTTTTTTACAATTTCTGTAAAATACCTTGTGAACTTTAATTCCATTTTAACTTTACAATAAAAAAGAATAATTTAGAAGCAAGTCTTTTTTAACTCAAGAAGCTATTCCATTTTTCTATCTTATTTGTAATAGACTTGTTGCGAAATTAAATGTCAGTTCGAGCGTTAGTCGAGAACTACAAGTGCTCTAAGCCTTTATTTTATAAGCAGTTCTCGACTAACGCTCGAACTGACATTATTCACTAT
>JANMOF010000381.1:0-1694 GCA_031368925.1 Leptospiraceae bacterium | reverse complement strand
GGTAAAAATTATTAGCCTTGGGGGCAAACAAGAATTTTCTCACAAGGTTAAATTAAAGGAGATAGAGTAATTCTATTAAAAAAAAGAAGACGTTAGTTAAAAAAAAAATTCTGCTTTTACAAAACTCACAAGAAGTAAAATATAAATAATCATTCATGTATTTATTTAAAAAGTTATTGATTAAATTTAAACCTCTTCTAATTTTAAACTAATTTTAAATTAGAAGAGGTTTTATGAAACAATTTTTATTAACAATAAGTATTTTACTATTCACAGTCAGTCTTTATGCTGATAAATTGGAATGTGTAAAAAAAGCAGAGGAAGCATTCAAGGTAGACCGTGAGACTTGTAAAGACAAGACAGGAGCGGATAAAGACAAATGTATTTCTGATGTAAAAGAAAAGAAAAAAACTACTGTGGAAGAATGCCGTAAAACTGCTAAAGCTTGCATAGAAAAAGCAAAAGAAGAAAAAAAGACAGGTATGGAACAATGCAAAGACAAAAAAGGACCTGACCATAAAGCATGCAAAGACGGTGTTCAAACAAAATTTAAAGAAGCGCAGGAGACTTGCAAAAAGTCTTAAGGTTTAGATCCATTCAATGAGCGGTTACTATTTATTCTCCGGTTGTGAGAGAAATGTTTCCGCTTGCATTTTTAATGTATTTGTAAAAGCAGAATTTGTTTCTTTTAACTCATGACTAGTTTCCATAAGACTAGAAAGTCCAGAAGGAATACCATCACGAGTCGCTTGCAAGACTTCTAAAAAATATTTCTTAGCAGAGGATGGATCATGCATTACATTCAAGTAAAAGTAGGCTAATTCTAATTTTGCGTCTTTGTAATCGGGGTCTAATTCAATAGCTTTACGGAGGGAGAACTCAGTTTCCTGAATGTTGAAATTAATCGGATCTGATACCTGTATACAAATACCTCGAAGCAAATAATACTCTGCATTTCTTTCCTCGCTTGGAACATCTTCCATTTGGCGTAAAACTAAGGAATAATTTTTGTTTCGAATTTCAGCTTTTATTTGATCAATAATCATGATTGCACTTTCCTGATTTTGTGTAATTTTCCAGACTTTTTTAAAAAAGGCAAGCACGAATTAATAAAACTTACTCTTCTACTATTTTTACTTTCATGGGTTTTAATATCACTTTTTCTAATAGTTTAAATGGTTTTTTAGGAGCCTCTCCTTTCTTCACAGTTGTTCCAAACCCGGCAGGAACCTCTACAGTCTCACCCTGTGCTGATACTTGAATTAAACCTTGATTACATGCATACTTATCAAGACCATCACTATCTGTAGACACATTAAATTCAGTTCCCCTAACTCCAGCAACCGATGTTGGAGTTGTGACTCTAAATTTAATATCCTTATTGTCTTTCGTGTGATTAAGAAATTTAATAGAAGTCTCACCCGCTGACAGTTCTACTCCACGTACTTTATCCATTTTAATTTTCATTATGCTATTTTCTCGAACTTGGATCACTACTTCCGGATCATCAAAAAATTCTACCTCTGCATTTGATTTTTCCAGTGTTCGGATAACTTGGTCCGATTCTAGGAGTTGTCCTTTGGTTCCGGACGAATCGACTGGTCATCCCCTCGGCTCGTTTGCATCGCGGGAGACTTCACGAAGTACGACGAACACGCTGTCCAGCAGATGGGCCGACACATCGAGCTGATTCG
>JANMOF010000368.1:0-37276 GCA_031368925.1 Leptospiraceae bacterium | reverse complement strand
GTTTCTTGGCATTCTGCGCTCAAAAATTTATGCTTTTACACAACCCCATCCCAAAAATCATTACATCGAATTCACATTATTTACTATCGATGCACCGAAGATACCTTACCTATAGTGGTTTGTTTAGTGGTAAGTATAGTCCTTCGTTTAGTGAAATCCCTTTTCTGACTAAACCAACCACTATACAAAGGACTAAAGTAAGTAGTATAGAAAGGATAACGTTTGGTAAACGAAAGAGGAACGAAAGGAATGGATATTCTAATATCAAAACCATGGGAAGCGGTTAATAACAAGAATCCCACACTCGAAAGCAAAATAAAATAGATTCTCAAAAATAACTCTAGCGTAACTTTTGAAATAACTTCGTCAGGCAAAGTTTTGTTATTGCACTCATATTATGCATGTATACGGTATCTAACACTATGTAATTTTCTTTTATTTTTGACCTATTGCCTTTTTTATTTTTTTATTTCATTCGTTGCCTTCGGATTGTTTTATGCTTTTAAGACTACACAGAAAACAAATAATCCACTGCCCTATCAATTGGAAATTACAAAGCAGGGAATGATCGATGGTCTTTTATAAATAAGGAGAAACTTCATGGCAAACAAACTATTCAACAATCAGGATAAAAAATGAAATTTATATATATAACTTTGTTTTTATTTGTTTTTCAAATTGGGATTATTGCTCAGGATTCAATCAATGAATCAAGTGATAAAGATTCTAAGCCTGCTTCTAAAGAAAATGAAACAAAAGAAAGTTCTTTGAATAATTCTTCTACAGGCGGAAATAAAAATTCTATGGAATTAAAACTGGGAGCATCTCGCGGAGATAATAGTAAGTATGCGAGTGAATTTTATCATCCGATATTTGGATTTTTGTATCAGAGAGCTCTGACTGAAAATTGGAGTGTTGGTTTATCAATCCAACCAACTTTAATTTCTTCAAATATAAAAGGTGGGACCTATATTAATCTCAATGGGAGACCCGCAGGAGATATAATATTAGCTCCTCTTGACATTACGGGAAGTTATAATTTTGGACAAGGTCTTGGTTTTAGACCCTTTGTTAGAGGTTACGCTGGAATTGCACTTGCCTATGCTTCTAAAGTGGATATTAGTCAATACATCCAAGGTACTGTTTATCATTTAGGAATTGGTGCCGGGACAAGATATTATTTCACAGAAGGTTTTTTCGGTGTTATAGAAATTATTGCAAATGGTTACTATGGCAATAGAGGCGTTGATAATTTTAACAATATCTCTGGCGAGTTTGGATTAGGATTTGCTTTTTAATTAACAACTCATATATTAGAAGGAGATTTTCCATGCATTATTTGATTTTCATTTTATTTTTTATTATTTTGCATCCAATATTTTCTGAGGATAATTGTGATTCTATTCAATCAGAATCACAACGACTTTCCTGTTACAAAAAACTGTGGCAACAGAAAGATAAAAAATTAAATGAAGTTTATCAATCACTCACTAAAAAACTTCCTGCCAAAGAAAAAGAAGAAATGAAATTAGATTCTAGGTCATGGATAGATAGAAAAGAATATTATTGCCAGAGTGAGAGATACACAGGCGATGCAAATTCATCAAAAAAAAATGCGAGCCATTACAAATGTCTTTCAGATTTTACAGAATCTAGAATCAGCTTCTTACAAAAAGGATTTGGTGGGAGTCTACAGCGATGGAGATGGAGGTCGAATCGAAATTAAAAAAGGAAGCAGTGGATATGAATTTACTATGACCTGTGTTCGTGGAGAAACTTCTCATAGTGGAGAGGTAACAGGTGTTATTCCCAAAATTAAAACTAAATTGACCTGGAAAGATTCGCCAAAGGACACAACCTGTGAACTAGAATTTACTTTTTCAGATTATAAAATAGAGGTGAACGAAAAAGAATGTTCTGTTTTTCATGGAGCGAGAGCTTATTTCTCTGGAAAATATAGGAAGATAGAATAGAGCATAAAACCTATTAGCCCTTATGTTTCGACTAAAGGAGAAACGCTAACGCTATTGAGTTTAGGAATGCATTTAAAAGTAGATTTTTGGGGAGCGAGGAGAAATACACCAAACGAAAAAAGTTCTCGACTATTTAATATCTTGAACTATTATGCAACCATTCTAGTTCAAAGGAAATAATCATGACTAATTTGACAGTTCGAAATATTCCAGATGACGTTCTTGAAAAAATACGAACTTTATCTGAAGTCGAAAGAAGAAGTTTGAACAATGAAATACTTGTTATTTTAGAAAAAGGATTACAATTACACGAGAAAACAAAGCCCAGGCAAATAAGTAAAGAAATGCAATTATCCATTCTCTCGGATATCTGCGGCTCGTGGGAAGACAATCGCTCTACAAAAAAGATCATTGATGATATTTACAAATCTAGATCGAAGGGTAGAAAAATTAACCTATGATACTTTTCGATACAGATACCTGCGTAGAAATTTTAAGAGGAAATAATACTTGTCATACATATAGCTCTTAATTTCATTAGTAGTATGGCAAGAGTTAAAAAACTAAAACCTGACAAGGATGCTTCTGGCGATCATACAACTTTTATTGAAACTTTACTAGGCAAAATCTTACGCTATGCCACTTACATAAAAAATAAACTTAATCCTAAAGGGTTTGATGAAGTAAAAAGAGTTGATTTATTTGGAGATGAGCATTTTAATAAAGTAACAAACGAATTTATTTCAGCTCCACATGTTCATGAGAAAGGTATAGAGGGAGATATCCGCAATGCAAACGAAGACGAGATTCCAAGACGAAACAAAAATAAATAATACAAAGTGGTTACAGGCTTGGTTTAAAGATCAATGCAATGGAGACCGAGAGCACTCGCATGGAATTTCAATCAATACCCTTGATAATCCAGGCTGGAAAATAGAGATTAGTCTCTCTGATACTGATTTTGAGAATCTTAAGCTTGATTTCATTAAAATAGATATTTCAGAGGAGGATTGGTATACCTTTGGAGTTAAAGATGAAACCTTTATTGGAGTAGGCGATACTTCCAAATTGGAATTTTTAATCGGTAAGTTTCGAGAATTAGTGACTAAGTAAAATGTTACCCGCGTTAGCTAGCCAATGGGAGCTAGAAAAAAAATTGAGGGTCTATTTAGTTTTATTCGTTCTTTGTTTCACTCACTGCCTATCTATCAATAAAATAATTTCTGCTAAAAATTGTTCAGAACGGAAAAAAAACCATTCGTCTATACCGATGTATTTTTTGAATTGAAAGAAGATAAGAGCCTAACAAAAACTATTAATTTAATCCCTGTCGGAACTTACCTTGGAAAGAAAGAAGAATTTGTATTAATAGAAAAGGGAATTTATTTTGTTCCTGCGTTAGGCGGCTATTTAAAAGAAACCGCTATTTCTAAAAACGATGATTGTAAAGAAACTAAAATTTTAGGATTCGAATACGAATACGGCGGAAGTAAATTCTCATCTAGAAATCTGGGTGAGACTTTATTGCTTGGAAACAATGAGGTGCAATATCGAGTTAGCATTGGAGGAATCGATACTTCTTGGTATTTGGAAATGAAAGGAAGTTATACTATCGAAAAAAATTTATTAATATTAAATCTGACCGAAGGTCAAACTGGTGGGTTTTATATTAGTGAACCTATTAAGGCTCAGAATACAGAGCCAAGGGAAATAAAATTTCAATATGTGCCCGAACTAAATAGCTTTATGAAGCCAGCAGCTTATGAGAGGTTTAAAAATAATCCACATAGAATAAATAAAAATGAGTGCACGATAGAATATAAGAAACCTGTAAAAGCAAAAGCTAGATCATTACCAAATTTAGAAACAAAATTATCTGAGATTCCGGATTTAGAGATAGAGATTCAAAAGGAAGGCTTCTTATGTATTCGAGAAAAATTAAACCAATTTCAAACTCAATGGAGTTGTAAAAATCTAGAGCGACAATTTATTGGATTCGAATTTTTTCATGACAATAAACAAGAGTCAGAAATCGAATCAGAAAAAAATATTCAAATTAATTTAATTTCAAGTAAATCTTTTGGATTCAAAGGGATAAATTTAGGATTATATAAAAACATCTCTTCTCAAATTTCTACAGAATGTCGTGACAATACAGATATAAAAGGGTTACAGTTTGCATTCGGAATTAATGAACAAGTAGAGAACCAATGGAATCAGAAAATTCATTTAACTGGTTTGCAGGCTGCGGGACTTTGGAACGAGAGTCATGCTATCAATGGTATCCAAATGGGTAGTTAATAATTCTGAGCGATTATACGGAATTCAATTCGGTCTAATCAACGTATCACAGAAAGGAACTTTGCAAATTGGGTTATCAATTATTCAAAGGAAAGCATGATTCCTTTTTTTCCATTTCTACGATTTTCTTTCTAATCTTATAAAATAATTAGAAATTTAGACATTCATTTCCAGAAAAACTAAATCATTTATTATATACATAAAATCTATAGAAAATTATTTTGAGATAATCAGATTAACTAAGAGGATTTAACGATGCCTAAAAAAGAATTCGATATTGTTGTTTATGGAGCAACTGGTTTTACTGGGAGACTTGTAGCAGAGTATCTTACTCTTCGCGGTATCAAAGGCTGGGCAATGGCTGGTAGAAGTGAAACAAAGCTGCAAGAAGTAAGAGACGAAGTCGGAGTCTCAAAGGATATTCCACTATTAGTCGCTGATGCCGCAAATACTGATTCATTAAATGCGTTATGTGAAAGAACCAAAGTTGTTTTAACTACCGTTGGTCCTTACCAACTCTACGGATCTGAATTAGTTGCAGCCTGTGCAAATTCAGGAACAGATTATCTAGACTTAAATGGGGAGCCTGCTTGGGCACGGCAAATGATTGATACCCACGATGCTACTGCAAAGAAAAGCGGTGCACGTATTGTTTTATCTGCTGGGTTTGATTCCATTCCTTCTGATTTAGGTGTATGGTTTTTACAACAAGAGGCAATGAAAAAATTTGGAAAGCCAGTGCCTCGCGTAAAAGGTCGTGTGCGCGAAATGCGCGGTGGTGCATCGGGAGGTTCGATGGCAACAGCGAAAGCAACATTAAAAGCTTCCTTTAAGGATCCTTCTATTGTTGGTCTTCTTGCTAATGCATTTGCCCTTACCCCCGGCTTTGAAGGACCTGCACAACCATCTGGATTAATTCCTGAATTTGAAAAAGAATTTAATGTCTGGGCTGCACCCTTCGTAATGGCTGGTGTAAATTCAAAGAACGTTCACAGAACGAATTTCTTATTAAATCATCCTTACGGAAAAGACTTTGTTTACGATGAAATGATGCTCACAACTCTCGGTGAAGCCGCATTAGCCTTAGTTGATGCAGCAGCAAAAGCAAATCCATTTGTAGGAAAGGGACTCAAGCCGGGAGACGGTCCAACAAAAGAAGAGCGCGAGAATGGAATGTATGATTTTGTTTTCACTGGAGAGTATCCAGATGGAAAACGTGTTCGCGTTTCGGTTAAAGGCGACAGAGACCCTGGCTATGGCTCTACAAGTAAAATCATTTCAGAAGCAGCACTGACACTCCTCGAAATAAAAGCGTCAGGCGGTATATATACACCGGGAGGACTCATGGCAGCTCCATTACAAGAAAGACTTCAGAAATACGCAGGGGTAACTTTCCACGTTGAAAATGTTTAGAGATCACTTCTGGAAATTTTACTCGCTTTAAGAAAGACTGTTATGATTTACTGTCTATTAGCCGTTTTAGATAATGGTTAATGCTGAATGGTTAGTTAATTTAGAAAAAAATCTGAATTATTATGGTATGGAAAACTAATTACAGTAGAGATGGATAAAATGTGGAATGACATAAGCTTTTTAGTGCCGGCAGTTAATGAATACTTCAAGGATATAATCGAAAAATATAGTTTAGACGTATCTCAGCCTATCGGTGAAGAAATTCATTTAAGAAATGCTAAATATACTTTAGTTATTTATAGCATAGGTAGGCATGGATTTACTTTACTGATTAAATTTATTGATTTAAAAACAAAAAAGGAATATGAATTAACTGAATTAATTCATGGTGAAAGATTCTCTAATAGAGTTAAAATTTATAATAGATTTATTTTAAATAAAGAAGAAAGAGCAATTGTTAAAAGTATTGAAAATGAATATCATCATGATTTTTGTGCTTACGTATTTACCTTAAAACATTTTGAAAAGTATTTAGAGGGTAATTTTGAGTAAGGTTAAGTTAAAAAAAATAACGGTAAACAATGGTTTTAATTTATTTTTTTCTACTTGCAAACTCTGACAAAGGCTTTTACATTAGTTTTACTTTTATATAAAGTAATGGATTAATTATGAAAACTTTTGAAACATTAATGGATGTTACTGATACTGGGGATTTACTCTTT
Source organism: Leptospiraceae bacterium (assembly GCA_031368925.1). Taxonomy (GTDB): domain Bacteria; phylum Spirochaetota; class Leptospiria; order Leptospirales; family Leptospiraceae; genus UBA2033. The sequence goes on along the minus strand of JANMOF010000368.1, from coordinate 30,867 downwards.
CATATTCCGGAAGAATTAAAGCCCGGTCGATATAAAGTTGTGCTTGTTGTGGATGAAGAAACAGTTGAAGAAAGTTTTTCTTTTACAAATGAGCAAAAAATAGAGTTAGAAAAAAGATTAAAGAGAATAAAAGAAAATCCACATTCAGGTTACACAAAAGACGAAGTTATTCAGAGATTGGAGGCTCGCATTGGTAGGAAGCTACAAGTTTGAGCCAGAAGCAGAAGAAGATTTAAACGAAGCATTTGATTACTATGAACGAAAGGAGCCAGGAGTTGGTCTAGGTGATCGACTTATTAAACATGTTATCGAAAAGATAGAGAAAGTAGCAGCTAATCCACAAAAATATCCAGAGGATAATCGTGGAGTTCGAAAGGTTAAAGTCTCTGTATTTCCATTCTATATATTCTACCTAATAAAAGGAGCTTCTATCTCAATAATAGCTGTGTGGCATAATAGCCGTAATCCCGAAGGATGGAAACAAAGAATATAACAAGCAAAAGCAATACAGTAAATTTTACCGGCTATAGGTTACAGCCGATTAGCCGTTTGTCGAGACAGGTCTCAGACCTGTCTTACATTAAAAATTTTCTTCTTGAATCGTACGCACTTACAATATTCTTTACAAAAATCACGAAAAGGTATACTAAATGAAAAAATGGAACTGGCAATCGAATTATAGTAAATGTATTTTTCTTTTAACATTTGTAGTTTTCTTTTCTTTTACCTGTAACCCCAAGGAAAATAGTATTTGCGATCCGACCTCTGACCTATCTAAAATTAATATTGCTTTAGCTTTTATTACAAAAGATAAAATTCCCTACTGTGGAATCAAATTCTACCCGCCCAACGTCCCCAGCATTTTGAATCTAAAAAATAATAGTATAGTAGAAACAGGGTTTATAATCGGAACTGCGCCAACTAGCGTAAACTCAGTAGAAATAAGCATAGACGGTGGCGCATACCAGGCAGCGACAGGAACAACCAACTGGAAATTCAAACTTACAACGGGAAGCTCTACTTGGAAAGATAGTTCCAAGCATACAATTTCTACTCGAACGGTTACTAACGGTTACCTTACAACACCGTATTCAGATGTAGTCACGATTTCAGTTCGCAAAGGAATTAATAAAGACATCAACGGTGACGGATACTCTGACTTAGTCGTTGGAGCCCCTGAATATCTTGCGGGAACGAAGCAGGGAAAAGTTTATATTTTTTATTCTGCCGGCGCATCGGGAATAGTAAGCGGAAGTGCTACAACCGCAACTAATACAATTATCGGAGAAACAACTAATAGTCTTTTTGGATCGACTACCGTACTCGGGGATTTTAACGGGGATGGATTTGCAGACTTAGCGGTAGGTTCACAAGGTTTTTCAACAAACCAGGGTCGTGCCTATGTATTTCATTCTTCGGGGACTTCGGGAATAGCAACGCAAGCAGCAACAGCGGCTAATTCTATTTTTACGGGAGAATCCGGAGGGAATATTTTTGGAGCAGCTGTATCAGTCGGAGATATAAACGGGGACGGGTATACGGATTTAGCTATTGGCGCATCAGGATACAATACAAGTCAGGGTAGAGCATATATTTTTTATTCAGCCGGAGCATCTGGATTTTCTACTGCGTCTATTTTAGCATCCAACGCAAATGCAATCTTAACCGGTGAAGCAACAGGCGATACTTTTGGAACACTTTTTCAAATGAACGATTTGAATGGGGATGGGTTTGCCGATGTTGTTATAGGAGCATTTGCTTACAATACATACCAAGGTCGCTTGTATATATTTCAGTCTAGGGGCAGCTTAGGAGTAGCCTCAGGAGCTTCACCGACAACTATCATTACCGGTGAATCAGGAGTTACCCCAACAGCCTTCGGGGTTAACTCTTCCATTGGAGATATAAATGGGGACGGATACAATGACCTGGTAGTAGGTGCACACTTGTATCCTAATAATACATTCGTTGGGCGTGTCTTTATCTTTCACTCAAGCAGTTCTGGAATTGCGAGCATGAATGCATCCGCGGCTAATACCATTTTAACTGCAGAAGCAGTTAGCTCGTTTGGAATCAATACAACTGTGGTTGATACAAATGGGGATGGGTTTGGAGATGTCATAGTCGGGGGACATACTTACAATTCGAACCAGGGACGCACTCATGTTTTTCAATCTTCCGGAAGTTCTGGAATTGCGACGGCAAATGCTTCTACCGCAACATCAATATTATCCGGAGAGGCTACTGTTAACCAACAGGGACGTTTTCTAGCTAGTGGTGATTTTAATGGGGATGGTTTAATGGATTTAGTGTCAACGTCTTTAGGATTTAATTCCAACCAGGGCAAAGTTTATATAATTCATTCAACTAGTACAGGTCTTTCGACAACTAGCTTAAATTCTTCCAATACAATTCTTACTGGAGAAACGGTAGGGGACAAATTTGGAAATTCAGTTTATTAGTTTTATTTTTTGCTGTATGATAAATAAAAAAAAGAGGTTTGCATGCTAAAGTTAATTAGATTATTTTTCTTATTACTAACTTATTTTTCTTTTCTAATTATCAATGCAGATGAGGTTACACTCAAGAATGCGAAAGTCCTTGAGAACGTAAAAGTAAAAATAACTATAGATAAGATTGCCGCACAATACCGAGATTCCAAAATCGAAACCTATCCCAAGTCTCAAGTAAAAACAATTCGATTAAGACCTATTATAATCAATAACCCAACGACCGAAGCAGATAAAATCGCGAACGAGCAAGAAAAAATCCGCGTATCGGAATCCCTGCAAAATCTCACCGGCATAGAAATCCCTGTGGATCAAAAACAAAAAATTGCTGTTCTAAATTTTAAAACAAGTAAGAATATTCCAAAAGAAGAAGCAGATTTAATCGTAGAGACAATCACTACAAACCTGGTTAAAACAAAATTATTCGTCATCATAGATCCTATCCTTGTAACCAAGACTATGAACGAGCAAGGCGGGGCTGGTTGTGCGGATAATCCCGCCAACTGCAAAGTATCCGCAAACTCTATTGCAAAGACTTTGAACGCATCTAAGGTACTTACAGGAACGATAAACAAAATCCAAAATGGGTATTATATCAACGGGAATGTAATTGACGCAAATTCAAATAATATAGATTTTGCCGAGACAGCAAACGCTAAATCATTTGATAAAATTCCAGAAACTACAGAGATTTTTTCTAAAAAAGTAGCTGGTGGTATAACAAGCGTATCCAATACTTCGATTAATTTAAGTGGGGATGACTCGAAAGGATTTTTCGCAAATTGGTTTTCCTCTTCCAATAAACCGAACGAACAAATCCAAGTAAAATCAGAAAAATCAAGTCCGCGGTTACCTTTTGTTTGGCGCTCTGCCCTTATTCCTGGCTGGGGACAGTTTGCCGACGGAAGAAAATTAAAGGCTTTCTCCATCTTTGGGTTATTTGCCGGTGCTATTGCATACGAAGCAAACGCAATATCGAAATACAATGCGGCAAAAGACAATTATTCGGACATAGCCACGCCTTACTTGGTCAATACATATTTGACTAATTCTAACCAGGCAGGTATTGGATTCGCTTTGAATTATCTAAATTCTCAATCTGCGAAAGAGCAATTAGATACAAGAGCGGCTACTATAGGCGTAGGCGCAGGACTAATCGCCGTCGTCTACCTTTACGGAATTTTTGACTCTTACTATTTTGCAAATTCCAAACAAGCATTTTTACAAGAACAAGAGCGCGGATTTCGTTTTAGCTTAAACGCAACTCCTGTTCGCTATTTGCAAGGGCAAACGGAAACGCAATATTCAGTTTCTATTCAGGGAAGATTTTGAATTAAGATGTACACTAGATTAGCCGCTCGTAGAAACAGGTCTGAGACCTGTCTCTACGCTATAAATTTTTTTGGGAGAGATGAGTAGGAAGTGAGTTGCAAATTATCTGTCACCAATAACGGGTAAGGGAATGAAACGAATAATATTAACATTGCTCTTTTTTATAACTCATGCATATGCCTTAACAGATTCAAATGCGAAATCTTCAAAAAATAAAAGTAAATGGAGCGACTACCAAGGAATCATGACCTGGGACGAGGCTAAAGCCAAATGCATAAGTCTTGGAATGAGACTACCTACAAAAGCAGAATTCAAAATAGCAAATACTGCAAAGGAGACTAAAAAATGGAATACAGATATAGAAAAAGATAATGACGTATTGTATTGGACTTCTGAGGAAGATCATTCCGAGAGTCCCCCTTACCTCGCTTACTATTTCGATAAGGGCAATGGCAATTTCTACAGAGAATTTAAAACCATACCTAAAGTTGTGCGTTGTATTCGCTAACCATACTTGGTTATTTACTGTTAGCCGCTTCTTTACTAAAAGGAAATGAATATTAAGAAAAATAAAGGAGTATTATTATGATTCGTTCAATTTACTTTTTGGGAGACAGGAATGTTTTTATTACAGCTTCAGCTATTATAGAATTGCAAAATATCATTACTAAGGAAAGTATCTCTTTAAAGTTGGATGATCCGATTTTTGAGACCTATTTTAATCATGAGCAGAACCTACTTCGGAGTTAGAAACGTATGCGAATCATACTAGAACAAATTTTAATCGGCAGCGGTATATTGGGATTAATGCCAATGCTATTGACCATTAGTTTCCATGAATCAATGCCAGAAGGCTTTCAGTTTTTTCGTGGTAGCAATATAGGTGATATTCTTACTCCTATTCTTGTAGGTGTAGGATTTATAGGGGTTTTATTTTTTTTCGTTAACCTGTTCTGTGGAATTAGCAGTTACTGGTTTATTAGACTTTGTCCAATTTTATTTTTTTTTGCTGGATTTGTGGTTGTAGCTGTATCGGCTCGTTCATGAAAGCTGCCCTGCAAATTCTATTATATTTGTCTAAATACGAATCCTATTGCAATGGAAGATAATTTTTTTAAAACCATATTGAAAAATATACCTTGCTAGCGATAACGACTGTAGCGGAAATTCCGTTATGCCGCTAAAGTCGTTATCGCCCAAGAGATTGCAGAAAGTTTTACTCCTACAACCTCTAATATCTATTTATGCAAGCAACTCTGCTAAAGAAATTTGATCGGCAGCCTTTCCATTTTCATAACGCAAAAGTCCGAGGGCTTCATATTTTGGTTTAATTCTATTACTAAAAAGTCCAATTGCTTTTAGGTTAGGGATTAAACGGGAAAAGAGGGAGCGTCTAAATTCTGACATGATTTCTGAGTCTAATACCATTTTGACCCAATTGTCGCGAGAGATTGCATGAGTAAAATACTCTTCGTAGAATTCAGTAAATAGGAAACGATTGCGAAGCATGATAGTTACTTCATACGCCCAGTCTTCCCTATCGCGCCTAACGTGCTCAGGACATTCCTTTGTATAATAATCTCGAAGCGCCTCAACTCCATAATGCACATGACGAGATTCATCCGAAATTACTTGCTTTAAAAGTTCACGAAGAAGCGGCTCTTTGGTAAATTTATAAATCAAACCAAAGGCACCGAGGGCGAGTCCTTCAATCATAATTTGCATTCCTAAAAACTTTAAGTCCCAATCTCCCGTGCTTGTGAGAGCGTGGATAACAACGAATAGGTTGTCATTTATATGATAGAGTTTGTTTAGCTTTGTATCAATGTATTTTGCAAATACTTCTACATGTCTTGCTTCATCCATTACCTGCGTTGATCCGTAGTATTTTGCTCCCATCCAAGGAGTTGCTTCTACTGTCATCGCCGCAGCGTATAACGCGCCTTGTTCGCCATGAAGAAATTGAGAAAGAAGCCAGGCAATAGTAGAATGAAGCATTTCGCCTTGCTTTCTTTTATCAACTTTTCGATACATGTCCGTTCCATACATTGGTTGCAATTTCTCTGGAAAAATCTGTAAATCAAAATTGGAAGGATCTACACTTGTATCCCAGGCAAGGTCATCTGCATCCCACTGACCCTTTTTTGCTTTTATATAAAGTTTTTGAAATTCAGGGTTTCCGAAATTATTATATTTCCAATCATAATGAATTCCATGATTGGATTTAATATCAATTTCAGGACGTCTGCCCTCTTGCATTAAATAACCAGAAAAGGCAGAGGGAAATAAATCCCAAGCAACCTTCACGTTTCTACTCGCCATGTCTGTAATGTCTAATATTGTAGTCATCCCTCTTACCTCTTATTTTTTATTGTTTAAATGATACGTTAGCCGAAATAGATCCGATGAATGCATCTAGCATATGTTTGATTAATAAAAAGATTTCTTCTTTTTCTTTTGGTTCACTTTCAATCATACTTTGAACTACTAAACCCAAACAAAAAGTAAACAATGCTCCACTCGCAGGCGAATCCCCAAAGCCAATCAACTCGCCTAGCGACTTACGGTAATAAGCCACAATATCGCGAATGAAATTTTCGGGATCTTGTAATCCGTTTTGCCTGTAATAGTCTATGATTAGAAACAGAACATTTCGGAAAAAAACTTCGTTGTTATTCACATACAGAAGCATCGATTGAATTCTTTCATCGAATGATTTGGTTCGATTAAATCTTTCTGTAAGAATTACCACTTGTTTGCGGCTCAGTTGAAATATCATCTGACGAAAAATTTCTTCTTTGCTGGGAAAGTAGTGATAAAGAGTGCCGGTGGAAATATCCAACTCCTTACCGATTTCCCGCATTGTCACACCCTCAAACCCACCACGGGCAAACAAACCGAAGCATTTTTCCAGTAATTCTTCCCTATATTGATCATGATTTACAATCTTTGGCATAGCCCCTCTCTTATTTCTAACATCTGTTATAAATAGAACTATTTTATAACAACCGTTCGGTCAATAAAAAAACTTAAGTTTATTTAAAAAAATCCACTTGCAAATCCTACCTCTCTTACCAAGAAATGAAACTATGACCCTATTCCTAGATCTAGACAATACCCTTTACGATGCAAAATACGCTTACAGCTACACAATCTCCAAGCTAGATGAAGAATGGATACGGAAAGGAAAATTGGGAAATTTCATAAGCCTCTATGAAAAAGCAAGACAGGCGACGAAAGTGGATTTAAAAGACCACAGTTCAAACCGCTTACGTATTTTATATTTCAAAAAGATTTTTGATGATATTGACGGCAAATTGAATATAGACGCTACACTTGAATTAGAAGAATTATATTTCAAAAACTTTATCCAAGGAATCCAAAACTACGTAAAAGCAAATCAGGCTAATTACAAATTGCTCTTCAATCGCTTAAAAGAAATTTCGAACGAACACAAAATATTTATTCTGACAAATGAAAATCTTCGCACACAACTTGTAAAGCTAGGAGCATTTTTCCCAACCAATATTCCCATTCAACTATTAACATCAGAAGAAATCGGAAAAGAAAAACCAAATCCTGATTTTTTTAAACGTGCCTTAAAACTTTCGAATTCAAAGCCATCTGAGTGTATTATGATTGGCGATAACTTAGTAGATGATATTAAAGGTGCGCTGGGGCAAAAAATACAAAGTGTTTATGTGAAATCTATTTTCGGTGAAATGGAATACTCCAAGTCCAAAACCCTAAGCGGAAAAAAATACACTGAAGTAACTAACGTTCTAAAAGCATTATCTCTTCTTTAAAAAGCATAGGTAGTTCTCGCAGTTAGGGAAACTACTCATTGTAAAAATTCTATTTTTATGAGATGATAGTCTTATTATGAATAGATTATTAATCCTCTTAGTAATACTTTCCTATTTTGGCTGCTCAAATTCTAATTCTCAAAAAGAAGAAGAAGAAAAATCAAAAGAAAGAGCTAACGTCGTCCAACTCATAACTAAAAATAATAATTCTTACGGGACAACATCTACTAGCACCGGTAGTGTAAGTTCCGGCTCCAGTTCAGGTGCAAGTTCTAGCTCTAGCTCATCATCTAGCGACCAATGGCAATTAGACTACATTTCAAAATTATCTTCCGGTGACTGCAAGGCAATTGCATCAGGGGATAAATACTATTGCACTACAAGTGACTGCAAAGGAATTGTAAGAAAAGACAAATACTATTGTGCCACATCAGACTGTAAAGGGCTTGCGGCTAATGACAAATACTACTGTAAATCTAAACTCTGTAAAGCATGGACATTAAAAGATAAGTATTACTGTGATTCGAGTGACGCAGATTGTAAAGGACTAGCCAGCGGGGATTACTATTACTGTAAATCAAAACAATGTAAAGCGATTGCCAGAAAAGACAAATATTATTGTAATTAAAAAACTTACTAGAGTTGTCGAAAAATTAAGAATGGTGAACAATAGCCTAAGCGTCAGTTCGAGCGGCAGTCGAGAAGTGCTAATAGCGTTAGCGAAACAAAGGCTTTAAGCACTTGTAGTTCTCGACTATCGCTCGAACTGACAGCTAATTTTTCAACAACTCTACTATAATCTATTTTTAATCTCTATTAGAAATGGAACAAATTTATCTAGAATCTCAGGAAGTTCATATTCTAAAATATCTCCAGCAGTTACAATGTCTTTGTCTGCTAATGCTTTTTCGATTTGGGAAAGCTTCTCTGTGAATAGGGAATTTACAGTAAGTAGGGTTTCTTCGCCAATCTTAATGTCTTCTACTTTTAGGTCGTTGCCTCGACTAGCAACAGAGATTAATCCAGAAATCATTACATGCAAGCGTCCTGTAGAATGAGAAAGTAATTCAGTGGCTAAGTGATCTTTGCCGGATTGGAAATTTTCATTTACACGGATAAATTCTTTCTTCAATACTTCCATATGCTCACCATAGGTGGTGAGAATTTCTTTTACGGTTTCTGTGTCAATGTTAAGTAGCGTGACGCGATTGAGCAAATCCATTACGAATAACTTTAGATCACGGAGGTTTTCGAGGTAATCTTCTATTAGCCTCACTGAATCCAATTTGTTTTCTGGATCTACAGCGGTAGCAATAATCTCAAGCATATTCTTATCTGACCCGTGAGGGATAATGCGTGTATAATCCAAGCGTAGAAGAGTCTTAGCTGAACTGAGTACTGTCTGAATCCAGTTAAGTCCTTCTTTTAGATCGTGTGTTTCTTTTGCGGTAAGAGAGTCTCTTCCAAATAAAGCATTTCCAACGTTATCAATGTATTTATCTAATTCAAGAAGACTTGCAATCAAAATGTCAATGTCTTCCCCTACATAAAAATCAAGTCTTTGCACTGTGTTGATTTCGATTGCTTTTAACTCGGAAAAACTTTTCTCAACTCCATCCACGAGACAATTTACTAAGTATTTACTGCTGGATTCAATCCAAGAATTGATACCTTCGTATACTTCCCCTACCGTTTTTTCTTGTTCCAGTTTTGTCTCTAAGACTTCTTCGTTTACATAAATAATCATAACTTTATCTATAGAATTTTAACAAGGTAAACTAGCAAATAAAAATCAATCATCCCCTCGACGTTGGAAATTATTTTTTAGGTAACTACCGACAGCTTTATTTTTCCCAACGCCTTGCTCCATATTGAGATACTTTTGCTTTAATTTTTGTTCAAAGCTGATGAGATGCGATTCAAAATCTTTGACCTTTTTATTATTTTCAGACATGGTAGACTCAGCCAATTTTATCTTACTTGTAACAAGTCCGGAGGTAAGCTGTGTATAAGGCTTTAAGTGTTCTAAAATAGCAACGCCAACTCCATCGTCGACCCTGTTATCATTATTATTATCAGATGCAAATAATTCACGGATAGATTCAGGATTATCATTTAGGGCGATTGATAAAGTAGACTCATCAATTTTAAGAAGTCCTTCCTGGATTTGCTTCCAATTACTTCCAAGCTCTCCAGTAGAAATTCCGATATCGGATAATACTTTATACCGAGGTTCTGCCGATGACGGATAAGACGCACTAGTCGCTGTCTTGAGTCCGGCAACTAAGCGGATAATGGCATTATCCCCTGCAAGAATCCCTGACTTGGTTTTGTTATTCCAATACTCCGCTGAAATATCAACTCCATTATTATCCTCTGCTGCCGTGCTCAAATCGACTTTTGCGTCTTTATTTGCAGTGCTTATTTCTTTTGAATATTTAATCAATTCGTTGTAAGCATCTACAAATTCCTTTATCATTACAATTCCCTTGTTTGTTTCAACAGAGATTTCCATTGTAATTGGCTGCGTTGTTTCTTTAATTAAATTAAAAGATACACCGTCTATCGCATCTTTGATATTTTCGTTTGTATCACGCGTGACTTCGATCCCATCAATTTTAAATCGAGCATTTTCTGCTGGCGCAATAATGTTGTTAATCGCAGCACCTTGAATTTCTCCCGGAATTACATACTTCACTTCGGAGACGGTCATTTCGGCATCGCCAGTGTTTCCTAAAACGATTTTTGTGATTAGGCTATCTCTTGCAAATGTTGCTACAGATACTAGGTATTTTCCACCTTTCACTGGAACATTTTCGTATTTTAGTTTTTCTCCATCTTTGGCTTCATAGTAAATTCCAATAGGTAAGTAATCAGGAACAGTTCCTGTTGTCTTCTCAGGATAGAATTCTAAGTAGGAAAGTTTCTCTACTCTAAACTTATCTACAGGAAAAGCAAAGGCAGTATTTTGTTTAAGTAAAACTCCACCGCTTGCACCGAGTGTAGCGGCAAAGTCTGGTTTTGTGTTATTTAGAAATTTCTCCGGCTGATACGGAGTTTGTCCTTCTGTGCTAAGTCGAATTCCACTTATAGTTGGTGTAGGCTCAGGGACATTTCCCCCTACAATACCGGCTGCCTGTAAAATTCCATTCGGATCTAAAAATTTCATAGCTGCTTCCTGACCATACTGAAGAGCGTGGATCGAAAACACCATATTATCCGAGTCAACTTTCATCAGGTTTGATTTCACAACCTGGCTTCCGAAGTTTCGAATCTTTTCTTGTAAGTCTTCTAACTTTCCGCCCGCAAAATCTATATCAACACGTTTATCTTTGGAGATAATAGAGAATTGCCCCGCAGGCAAGGCTGTATCAAGTTTTACTTTGCTGCCTGCAATTTTTTGTTTGGATGCAAGTTTTAAAATTTCAATTTCTTGCTTAGCCGATTTTGCATTTCGATTCGCTTCCCCAGAAATATATCCTTCTTCATTGGCAGAAACTTTTTTAGAAGAAAATGGTGCAGTAAAAGAGGTAAGGGCTTTTGTTTTAATTTGTAAATTCAGTGTTAAATTTCTAAGCTCATTCCACGCCTTGATTTGAATCTTCTGGTATTCATTTTCTTTTTGCCACCTTTTAATGGGCTTTGACTCTAACTCCAGAAGCTTACGAATTATGTCATTTGTGTTTTGACCGGAACTTAGTCCGGATACTGTATATGCTGGCATAAGAAATTTCCTCCTACCAAAATATGTTCGTCTTATCAATAAAAAAGATTACTAATTTAGACCAAAAAAATACTATGGAAACATGGATAGAGTAGACCTTTTAAATAACAAGGATATATTTTTCGAGCGAGAGCTCTCTTGGTTGGATTTTAATTTTAGAGTATTAGAAGAAGCCTGTGATCCTTCTAACCCGGTATTAGAACGACTCAAGTTTTTATGCATTACTGAATCAAACCTAGATGAATTTTTCATGGTTCGAGTAGCTGGACTTCGCGATCAGATTAATTCTGGCATTGACGAAAAAAGTTTAAATGGAATGAGAAGCTCAGAAGTCATTATAGAAATTTCTAAAAAAGTAAATAATTTTATTAAGCAACAATACGAAGTCTTGGTTGATAAAATTATTCCTGACCTAAAAGCAAACCGGGTCAATATTCTAAATTATGACTCTGAGTTAAAGCCAACCGAAATTGCTTACATTAAAAAATACTACAAGGAAGAAGTATCGAGCATTCTAACGCCTCTTGCGATTGATCCATCTCATCCGTTTCCGCATTTACTCAATCGTTCTCTAAACCTTGCCATCACGCTTACAAGTGATGAGGATACTGCGCGTAATCTCTTTGCAATTGTTCAAGTGCCGTCCTTATTACCGCGTTTCTTAGAGCTACCTTCCTCTGATGGAGACAGAAGATTTTTTCCTTTAGAGGGAATAATCACTCTTCACCTCTCCGATCTTTTTTACGGGTTGACTGTTAAAGAAATTCATGCCTTCCGAATCATGAGAGACTCTGATCTTTCCATTCATGAGGAGTTAGAAGGAAGTCTTTTGACCAACGTTAAGAAAGAATTAAAGAACCGCTTCTGGGGAGATGCAGTAAGGCTAGATGTTCACAGTAAAATTCCTGAAAATTTAAAACAAATAGTCATGGAATTACTTAAAATCCAAGACCATGAAATGTATGAAATACCAGGCTTCTTAAACCTGGGTGACCTCATGTATTTTTATAATCTTTCAGACACAGCAAAATTAAAATTTCCAATCATCCCTACCAAAAACAAACTGAGTGAGTATAGTCTCGACAAAATTTTTCAACTTATTCGCAAAGGCGATATTATTTTTCATCACCCTTATGATTCGTTTCAAGCAGTCGAGGACTTACTCAAATTTGCAAGTGAGGATCCAAAAGTTCTCGCTATCAAAATGACACTCTATCGCACAAGTGGGGATTCTCCTATTATCCAATACTTAAAGCAAGCAGCGGAAAATGGCAAACAAGTAACGGTGCTCGTGGAATTAAAAGCACGCTTCGATGAAGAGCGTAATATTATTTGGGCGCAGAGATTAGAAGACTCCGGTGTTCACGTAGTATACGGAATAATCGGTCTAAAGATTCATTGTAAAGTTTTACTGATTCTCAGAAGAGAGACAGACAAACTAAAACGTTATGTGCATTTAAGCACGGGAAATTATAATTCATCAACTGCAAAGTATTACACCGATTTGTCGCTATTCACAAATAACGTCAGTATCACAGAAGACATTGGCACACTGTTCAACGCTCTCACCAGTTCTGCTAAGATGCCTAAGTTAACAACTATATCAGCAGCACCTTTGTATTTACGAGATGATATACTAAATCTAATTTGGAATGAAATTGAAAATGCTAAACAGGGTAAGCCAGCTTACATTTTTTTAAAAATGAATTCACTCGTCGATAGAGAATTAATTCTCGCGCTTTATGAGGCAAGTAGCCAGGGAATCAAAGTGGATCTCGTAATCAGAGGAATTTGTTGTTTGGTGCCAGGACTTCCCGGTGTTTCCGAAAATATAGTTGTTCGTTCTATCATTGGAAGATTTCTAGAGCATTCTAGAATTTATATTTTCCATAATTCAGGAAAACCAAAAGTCTACCTTTCTTCCGCCGACTGTATGCCTAGAAATTTTTTCAAAAGAATCGAAGTGATGTTTCCTATCTTAGATGAAAAAATTCAACAAAAGATTTTCAAGATAATAGATATTATCTTGAAAGACAATGTAAAGGCTCGCATTCTCGGTAGTGACGGAGTATATCGCAAACTTTCTCCCGCAGAAGGGGAAATTCCGATTGATTCTCAAATGGAACTCGCAAAAATATAGCTTTATTGGATAAGGAATCATGTTGTTTAAATATTTACTTTCATTACTTATAATTTTTTTTGCGGCTACGCAAGGTTATGCGGACGACTGCAATAGAATGCTAACTTCTTTTGATGAACCAATCCCTCTCAAATCAGGTTGGGTATTCATGAAAGGAGACAATCCAGAATGGAAAAGTCCAGATATGGAAGACTCTTCCTGGGCAAAGAAGACTCTTCCTGATTCCGGGTATGACCAAAATCCCGAAGTGACAGTGACTGGTTATCACTGGTATCGCTGTCATTTAATTTTAGCGGATAATATAAAAGAAGCCTCTGTTTCTCTCGCCATCAACTTTGGAAAAATTCGTGACGTAGATGAAGTATTTTTTAATGGAATCAAAATTGGCTCAACTGGAAAAGTTTCTCCAGTCCTTCAAGCTGATTTAGAAAAAGACCGAATCTATTCTATTTCTTCAAAACTATTACAACCCGGTAAAAACCTATTAGCCGTTCGAATCTATACATCCACCGACTACTATGGATTAGACAATGTTCCTGTGATTGGAAATGAATTTACCCTGTCTTGGAAAAACACAAAAAAAGAAATCTTCAATATTATCTCAGGCTTTGTATTTATCGCGATGGGACTTTTTTTTATTTTGGGATCGCTTGTTAAATCTACTAACAAGAGTAATCTTTTCTTTTCCTTCTTCTCCATTATTTTAGGTATGTATACCCTTATCCGCACTCAATTTAGATATAGAATATTTGATGATTTCGATTTATCCTACCGAGTCGAATTAATTCTTTTAATGATTTTGCCTATTTTATTTGTCAATTTCATTACCTATTTCGTAAACCATAAACGAAAACTACATAACTGGATTTATGAATTAGTGATGCTATGTCTAATGATTGTTACCTGGCTTGCTCATACCCCTGACAAATGGGAAACTATTGTTCGATACAACGGATATTTGCTATTATACCCTCTGGTTCGATGCTTTTATATCATTTCAAAAAACTATCTGCAAAATAAAGACAAGCTCAAATATGTTTTCATAGGAACGCTTGCTCTTTTACCCAGTGTGATTGTAGACTTACTCAAAGCATTAGAGTTCATTAAGTTTCCATCCATTGTTCACTTTGGATTTATGTTTTTTCTTATCAATATTTCCGTTCAATTATCAGAAGAAATGGTAGAAAACTACAACCGCTTTTTAGAACAAGAAAATGATTTAAAGAAAATGGAGAAGTTAAAAACAAAGTTTTTAGTAAACCTTTCAAACGAATTTAAAGTTTATATGGATGGAGTAAATGCTACCGTCAAAGACCTATTAACCGGCGATGGACAGAACACACAGGATAAAATCAAACGACTCGAAAGCTATGAAGGTTTAACGCGCTCCATCATCAGTGATGCAGTCGTGTTAAATGCTATTGAAAGTAAAAAATACGAAAACGTGATAGAAAAATTTTCCTTAAAAGACTTAGTGAATGATACGCTTTCTATGATTGAAAATAGACTCTCTCAAACTAGAACGTCAAAGCAAATTTCAATTTCTTCCGGGGATATAGAACTCATGCAGTCAAAGGAGCTAATCTTTCTTATCTTCTACCATCTTCTCGAAAATGTTTACAAATATACTCCTGAGAATACAGGGTTACAAGTTCTCGTAAAATCGGAAACAAAGAGTTCTATAGAAATTACAGTGGTAGATGAAGGAAATGGAATTGATAGTCTAGAGCAGTTGGACATTCAGAAAAAATTTGTGCGCGGAACAAGTGCGAACGATAAGATTATGGGAGTGGGTATTGGACTTACTCTCGTAAAAGCAATTTCCAACTTTCTAGGTGGCGGGTTAGAAATCCAAAGCGCGAAAGGCACAGGCTCGAAATTCATAGTAACAATCCCGGTATAAAACATGAAAATATATTTTAACTATATACGACTTTTCCTATTATCCGCTGCAATGATTTTTTTTGGAAATTGCTATGCTCCATCAGAAGAATTAAGCACAGAAATTATTAATCTTGCCGAAACAGAATGGCAAGTGGACTTTGAGGATAAACCGGAGTATGCGAACTTCGAATATTCCCATCAAAATTGGCAGGCGGTAGAAGTTCCCGGAAACCTGAGAGCAGTTGATAGTTCTCACCGCGGAGTTTTTTGGATGAGGAAATCCTTTGAACTAGATGCTGAAAATTTTACAAGTGCATTAGCCCTTACCCTCGGCATTGTATACGATAGAGATGAAGTATACCTAAATGGTAAAATCATTGGTATCAATGGCAAGAGCCCTGAAGACATTCACCAAAATGAAGTTGCTTTTGGTAGGCTGCGAATATACTCTATTCCTCCAGGACTACTCCGAAAAGGCAACAACGTATTAGCCGTTAAAATAAATTCAAACTTTAGAGCCTATGCAGGTATAGTATCAGGTCCAGTAGGAATTGCAACTTTAGAATCGGCAACTTCCTTTATCATTCAGCACTCTGTAGATGATACAATTTTTGAAGCTGTGTATCTTTTTATCGGGGTATTTTTCATTATTAGTTTTTTAAAGATGAAAGAAATGAAAGAGTATCTCACTTTCAGTATTTTTATTATTTCTTTTGCCATTTTTCAATTCACTAAGAATGAATTCCGATTTGACTTTTCAAATCATTTCCTGGTCTTCAAATACTTAGAATCAGCGCTTATTTTAAATATGCCTTTTTTCTACGTTCAATTCTTTCAGAGTTTTTTCAAGCTACCAAAAGTAAAATACCAGAATTATTATTTCCTGCTGAACCTGGGTTTTTGTATTCTATTTTTAGTAATTCCAAATTATGTTTTCTGGAACAATTTTATTAATATCTGGGTAATCAATATTTTACTCATTTTGGGCTATTCGTTATATATCTCTATTCAAAAAGTAAAAGAAAAAGATCGTGATGCCATCATCTATGGTATAGCCCTTGTTTATTTTATCTATTGCGTTATAAAAGAAATTTTTCTACAGAGAGGCTACATCCAGGGTCAGTCTTCGATTGAGGCGTCCGTATTATTCTATATTCTTTTAGTTACACTTGCTCTTCGTTTGCGTTTCATTTTCCTAAAAATAAAAATCCAGAATAGATTTGAGCAGCTAACAGAGATTGACCAACTCAGAGAAAAAATATTTCTATACATGGATAGAATTTTAAGTCCATCAATAGATGAATCCATTTTAACAACTAGAGCACTAAAGAATAACAATAATCCGCAAGCAATCAAAGATTCTGTAACTAAGATACAAATCATCTATGATGAAATGCAATATTCACTCGATGATATTTTAGAATTATCTCGACTAGAAGTAATGGCTGAGCCTTTATCTAAAGAAACTGTAGACTTTGTAGATTTTATACGAACGATACTAGCGATGGCTAACGTAACTTATACTATCAAGGTAGATGATAAATTCCAAATACATAATAGTTTAGATTTAATTAACTCGCTCATTATTCGTTTGATTGACTTTACTGGTTTTAAAGATATTAGCAGTATAGATTTAATCGTTACATCCGATTTAAAAAATCATTTGCACTTCCGGTTTATGCTCTATAGCCTCGACCACAAAAAAACACAGAAGCTTTACAAACAACTTAACGATTTTACAGTTGGGGGTAATATCCATTCTGTGCGCTGGGCAATTATCAAGGAAATCCTGCGTCTTTTAGATGGTCATTTAGAAATGAAACTAATTAATAAAAAATATGTTAGAATCGATTTTGAATTACAGGCGTTACCCCTCGAACAAGAAAAAGCAGATAAACCAAAGTTTGAGTTAAAGCTCCCGAAATTAAAGTTTAATTTTAAATTGCCTACTTTTAAGAAGTAAACGTTAAGGAAAAAATATGGATTTTATAGTTGCAAATGATGGAACCCGAATCGCATACCATGTAAGGGGGAATGGATCTCCTATTTTTATATTCAATGGCTTTACATGCAGTGAACCAAACTTGAAACTTTTAGTAGACAGACTTTCTAAAAAATACCAGGTCATCTTTTGGGATTACAAGGGACACGGGCAATCAGACACTCCTAAGAATTATAAAGAAGTTACAGTTGCAGGCAGCGTAGATGATGCAAGACGTGTATTAGAAAAATTGAATATAGAAAAAGCAATATTTCTAGGCTATAGCACAGGAACTCAAATCATGCTTGAGTATAATTTCCGTTATCCACAAGTTGCGAATTCCCTTATTTCCATTGCTGGCTTTAGTGACAGGGTTATGGATTCATTCCTGAATTTAGACACAACAGTATTCGGTCAACTCGGTGAGGCATTAAAAAAACTTTCTCCCGTCGTTCCACATGCATTTGCAAATGCATGGAGATGGATTCATGGACTTCCGTTTGACCTCAGACTTTTTATTGCATCAAAGACTTTTTTAAATGAAGAGAAAACAGTCAAAGAAGACATTCAACCTTTTCTAGATAGTATGAGAAAGCAAGATATGAATTTGCTCATTCATTTTATTATGGATGTGCATAACCATCCGCTTCACAAGCCACTTGAGACAATTACACTTCCGACTCTACTTATAGCAGGCGGAAAAGACTTATTTGCCCCTGCAAGACGTTCAGAAGAAATGCATAATAGGATAAAGCAGTCAGAAATCTTAGTTATTCCAGATGCATCGCATAATATAATCCAGGAAGAGGCAGATATTATATCTTCTACGATCCTTGGTTTTTTAGCTAAAAATAATTTGTAATCAGGCTAGTAATAGTATTTTAAGTAAATATTACTTTCGTGGGGAATCTTTTTGTATTGACGTTGTGCTTCTTCTTTGGGTTTCTGCTGCGGATAACAAACAGAATCCCAGAAAATGCTCATAGATCGATTAATGCATTTATTCTACATATTTCCCTCCCCGCACAAATTCTACTTTATACTAAAAACATTTCTCTTTCCTCCGAATTTGTATTACCCGCTAGTATGCCATGGATTATTTTTTTATCTATCTTAGTGATTCTAATCCTTCTAAAGAAATTATCCTACATTGATTCTAAAACTACCGGTTGTTTAATCTTAACCGCAGGTCTAGGTAATACTTCTTTCTTAGGTCTACCCATGATAGAACTGTTTTTCGGAAAGGAATTTAACTCCATTGGAATTCTATGCGACCAGTTAGGAAGTTTTTTAATTTTAGCGCTAGTCGGAATCCCGATTGCTCTGCATCAATCAGCCATTTCGACAAATATTTCTTCTACAATGAAAAAGATTTTAGTTTTTCCTCCATTCATTTCCTTTATACTCGCAATCTGTTTAGCTAGCATCCCGTTCAATTCTCATATAACGAGCGGATTAAGTAGATTAGGCGATACACTCGCTCCCCTGGCATTATTTAGCGTAGGCTTTCAATTTACATTAACAGGAATTCATTCGATCAGGAAAGAATTAATTCTAGGTCTAGTGCTTAAAATGATATTAGCCCCGTTTGTTATTTTTTTAATTTATATTCTTCTCTTAAAAAATATTTCTATGGCAGCTAAGGTTTCTGTATTTGAAGCTGCCATGCCTCCCATGATTACAGGTGGAATTGTTGCTATCGAGAATGATTTGAATCCTAGTTTAGCTTCGATGATGATAGCCATTGGAGTTTTATTTTCTGTAATCTCGCTTCCCATTTGGAATTATATCTTAGGTTAAATCTAATTTCCTAGTTTTAATGAATTTATCTTTTTGAGCAAAACTAGTCTTAGCTCCTCTTCACTTTTACAAATCGTAAAGTATTTTAAATGCAAAGCTCTCTGGTGAGGACTATGCTTTACTTTATTACCTTTAAAAAGTTCATATTCGATAGTCTCACCAAACTGGATAAATTGACCGAGATCTGTAACAAATACTTTTTCCGGAAAAGACGGATTACCCCCATGACCAATTATGATGATAGTCGAAGGGGAACGGTTTATTATATAATTTTCATATTTAAAAAGCGGCAACCCGGTATGTGTCTTCTTTTTTAAAAAATATCCAATACTTCTCCAACTACATTCAATATATAAATTTAATATTTCAGTTATTTTTGTTTCGATATCACTTGCCTTAGCAAGTTTTAATTTTATTGTAGAATAGTCTTTGTAGTATTTTTCTGTGCATATATCTAATTCTGAATTAGGAAAATGCGCTTTGTATCTTAACGCAGACAAAATGTTTCCTATATATTTTTCGAATGTCTCACCGGAATTCAAATCACTTAGGACATAGGCTTGTCTTCTTTGCGCAAACTCGCTCGGAATAGAATTATCAGTCTGATATTTTTTATCTAACATGCATTTTTAGACAAAAGAAGTCTCTCAAAAAATTCCACCGAGAGAAAATCCCCTTTACTTTTACGCAGTAGAACCAAATTTTTGAAGTTGTAATTATTGCTAAACTGGAAAATACCTAGAATTCATCCTCTCGACCCTAAAAGATTGCAATATTTAATTTATTTGCTAAAAACTAGCCTAAAAGTCAAATTTTACTTGACTTGCGGAGTCAATAATTAGATATTTAACTCTGAGTTTAACGGAATTTATTTAAATTATTCAACCAGGAGTCAGATTATTTCTGATATAGAATTTAAAGTCGGCGATTATGTTGTTTATCCAATGCATGGCGTTGGTGCTATCACGGAAGTGAGCAAAAAGATAATTCTAGGCAAAAAGCGTGACTGCTATAGCCTCGAGATACAGTCCTCGAAAATGAAAGTTATGATACCCGTCGATAAGGCAAAACAAGTCGGGATCCGAGGAATTATACCTAAACGAGAAATTAAAAAAGTTCTCACCCTATTAATGAAAGATGAAGTCGACACCGAAGAAGACTGGAAGATTAGATACCAGAACAACATGAACAAAATAAAGTCCGGTTCTATCTACGAAGTAGCTGATGTTTGTAGAAACCTTTTCCGACGAGCAAATGGCAAGGAATTGTCTATCATGGAAAGAAAGCTATATGAAAATGCTTATAATTTAGTGAAAACAGAAATAGCTTTGAGCAAAGGCGTTCCTCAAGAAGAAGCCGGCAATATTGTTTCTGATATTTTAGCAAGTTCAGTGCAACCGCTTCCACAGGCTGCGGCAATTGTAGATGTAGAATAAATACCGAGAAAACTCAAATTTTAATACAAGGATTTGAGTATGACTCATGTCTATAAGGTTCTATTCGCGCTCTCTTTTTCCATCGTATCTTTTGGATTTCTATTCCCTATGTATGGCGATCTGGTTCAGCCTAGTATTTATACTGGCTTAATTTTTATTGCTACTCTTGGAATTGTTTACTTTGAAGATAAAATTTTCCCAATTATCAATGCAGAGGTTGCATTTTGTGTTGCAGTTGGGCTACTAATCGGTTTTGGCATTAGTAAACTTCTATTGAGTTTGATTGCTGATTCTAAAAATCCAGGTCTCGGACTCATTGTCTATTTAGGTCTAGGTTATGCTGGCGTTAAAATAGGTCACGCTTTTTCCAAAAAACCAGGACTTGCCATTTTTGGTGGCGGAAGTGGTGGACCAATACGTCCCTTTATCCTCGGTGGCGAAAAACCAGAAGAAAACCGAGATAAAATTTTAGATACATCCGTTGTAATCGACGGTCGGATTTTAGATATCGCAGACACCCATTTTATCGACGGTCCTCTCATTTTGCCAAACTTCGTTCTACGTGAAATTCAATTAATCAGTGATTCTTCTGATCCAATCAAAAGAGCTCGTGGTAGACGTGGACTTGATATGTTGAACAAGCTCCAAAGAAAAGGCACGATCGAAGTAAAAATTACTTATACGGATTACACTGACACTCGTGAGGTAGATGCAAAGCTTATCAAGCTTGCTCGCGATACTGGCGCTAAACTTGTTACCAACGACTTCAACCTAAACAAAGTTGCCGAATTACAGGGCGTAAAGGTTCTCAATCTCAATAATCTCGCCAATGCTCTCAAACCTGTTGTTCTTCCTGGGGAAGAAATTGCGATCCAAGTTATTAAGGAAGGCAAAGACGAAAACCAAGGAATCGGTTATCTCGAAGACGGAACAATGGTAGTCATTGAAAACGGCGGGCACTTAGTCGGTAAAGATGTGCGCGTGAACGTAACATCGATTATCCAGACCGCAGCTGGTAAGATGATTTTTACGAAAGCTATTAAATAAAGACATACCTTGTCGTAGTAGAGACAGGTTTCAAACCTGTCTCTACGGCTTTGCATACTCAATCTAATAATTACCTTTTAGGAATATTTCTTTTGAGGTGGTCAAATCAATTCCTCTCCTTAGGAAAAATATATAGCTTGCTTTTTCAGAAAGATTCTCCAAAGTGAAAGTATGAAAAGTATTTTTTACATTTTCCTATTTTCATTTATAATACTTTTCAGTTTTCAGCGCATAATAGATAACGAATGTATTTGCGGTGGAATCGGGGTTAGTGAGAATGATTGTGTGTTCTCTTCTCATTCGATTTCAGGTCATGAAGGTGAGCATGAAAATGAAACTCATGTTTGCATTAACTGTCCCTGCAATTATACTCTAATTTCTTATTCTAATCTTTACCTTAATACAATTTATACACATATCACTATTTCTTATCTCGTATCTCCGCTTTTTACAGCGGTTAACTTTGATTACCTTTTAAATTTAATTCGACCTCCTAGAACTATTTTTCGTTTAACTTAATAGATTACTAGACGAGGTTGTTGGGCACAACATTGCCTACTGAAATAAACACTGAGAGAATATTTATTAGTGTCATCCCCGAAATTCCACCCGCTTTCGCCACGACCGCCAAGCGATATCGGGGATCTGTAGAAGTTGAGATTCCCGATAGAAAACGAAACTCAATGTTTCTTCCTAATGGTCGAAACATAATGGGAATGACAGCCTAAATGTTATCTTTCACCGAACTCAATTAATCTATCATTGATAAAATTAAAATCTTCAAAGGAGGAATTTATGAAATCATTTTATATAATATTAGTTTTATTCTCATATGGAATCTACGCAATAGATACAGACTCGCATGAAGATAATACTCATTGTGCGGGTAATACAAAGTTACTCACGATTGTGGAATGTGTATTAAACCACAGTCCGGAATTTAAAAAAATGCGAATTGAATTAACAGCAATCAAGGGAAAGAAAATCGCTGCGGCATATCTATTCCCATCAAATCCAACGATTCAAGTGATGAATGCTTATCGAAGGCAGGCACAGTCGGAGGTAACAGTATTTAACCCCATCGCACAGTCCGCCATCAATGGAGAGGTGCAAGCCTCGCAGGAGTTCTTTATTGGAGGACAGAGAGGCAAACGAATGGAAGTCGTAGACTCTGAATACGCGGCACAAATTAAAAAAATAGCTACCATGGAAAGAGATACAACAGCACAGGCACTCGCCGCAGCCGTCTTTTATAAAAATTCCTTAGAGGAATATAAAATCACCGAATTTCTCTACCAGAATTCACAGGATATGGCGAGAGTTGTGCAAGGAAGGGCAGATAAAGGATTAGCCGCAGGAATTGATGCCGACATTGCAAACGCAGAAGTCTCTAAGATTGCGAGGCTTCTCAATTCTGCGATTAGAAAAAGAGACGGGGCAAAGGGAAATTTAACCGTCATGATGGGAGTTAACTTTGATTTGTCGCTCTCTATTGTAGATGCAATTCCTGATATCCAGTTAAACACAAAGAACACACAGGAATTAATTGTAACGGCTCTCAAGCAAAGAACAGAAGTAGATGCGGGCGTTTTAGATGTAAGAACAGCACAAAGAAGAATCGATTTATTAAAAAGAGAATCTATTCCCAATTTGACTGTATCTGCTTACCTACAACGTGACGGGTTTAATGAAAATGTAATGGGGGCAAGGGCATCTATACCGCTAAGAGTCTGGCGGGACAATAGTGGAGAAGTTGTAGAATCAGAAGCACGTAAAGACCAGGCAATGACTAACCTGGAAGTGAATCAGCATACTATTAAATTCGAAGTCATTCGAGCCGTTGCTAATTTTAATTCTCTTCGAGAGGAAAATAAAAGTTATCCGCAAGAGCTGATGAAAAAAGTAGATGAAGATTTGCTTTCTATAAAAAAAGCTCTAGGAACAGGACAGATGAACTTTCGAGATGCATTAGTTGCACAAAATTCTCTAGTCACATTGAAGTTATCTTACATTCAAACCCAATCCGATTACGACTTATCCAAAATAGAATTACTGCGCTCTATTGGATTTCCATTATTACAATATACGGTGAAATGAGGAAACTATGAAATACTATAAAATCTATACAATACTAGCAATTACCGCTTTCGTCTTCACTTCTTACAGGACGTATAAATATTTCTCTAAGAAAAAAACTACAACCGAAGCGGTAGAATCAAATCAGCCGCTAGAAGATGGCACAATCAAAATTGATACCGAAGTTTCTAAAGACGTGAATCTGCATTCGACCCAAGTAGCTACAGGCGAATTCCAAGAAACGATAAGCTTGATTGGTGAAGTAATGGCAGATCCGGATCGAGTAACTAAAATAAGTGCACGTATTCCCGGCAGGGTCTCTGACGTTCGATTCATCGAAGGGGCAAGAGTCAAAAAAGGACAGGTGCTTGCAATCATCGAATCTCCCGAAGCAGCGAAATCTAAATCCAAATACTTGAGCACATTAGCAAGAGTAAACGCCATAGAAAGAAATGCAAAGCGAGTCAGGGAGCTTGTAGTTTTAAAACTCGCTGCAGAGCAAGAAGCAATCAATGCCGAATCCGAATTAAAAATACAAGAAGCAGAACTTAGAGCGGATAAGGGTAATTTACTCGCACTGGGTATACCTGTTCCCGATGCTAGTAACGCGAGCGGTGTAAATGGTTCAGGCGAAAATTCTGGTAGGATAGAAATTCTTTCCCCACTTGATGGAATTATTCTAAGCCGTGAAATAGTAAAGGGATCACAGGTCGATGCAATCACAGGTCTTGCCACAGTTGGAAATCTGGACTCCGTTTGGTTCATGGTAAAATTATTCGAGAAAGATTTAGGCAAAGTAACAGAAGGAGATTCTGCAAAAGTAAAATTAAACCCTTACCCCAAAGAAGAATTCGAAGGACGACTTCTATATATCGGAAACCAAATTGATGTAGGATCTAGAACTGTAAGTGGTAGAATTGTAATTAAAAACAAAAATCATTTCGCTAAGATTGGACTCTTTGGAACCGCAGAACTTTACACTTCCGACTATAACGTGTTAGCCGTTCCGACGGATTCAATTGCAACGATGGAAGGAAAAGACTTTGTATTCATCGAAGAAAAACCAGGCGAATACAAAGCAAGAGAAGTTAAGCTAGGCAGGAGAAATTCTACGCAAGTAGAAGTATTAACCGGGCTTGCTTCTGGCGAATACATTGTGGATAAGGGTATTTTCACTCTTAAATCAAAATTTTTGAAATCTACTTTCGGAGAATGACATGAAATTTTTAACATTAATTGTAGAATGGTCTCTTGAAAATAGAGTCATCGTTCTTGCGGCTACCGCGTTATTCTTCTTCTTTGGTTTAGACTCTGCGCGTAAACTAAAGATGGATGCGATTCCTGATGTGACCACGATTCAAGTGCAGGTCATTACTTCTGCACCAGCTCTCTCTCCATTAGAAATCGAGCAGTATGTTACATTTCCTGTAGAGCGGGCAATGTCAGGTATCCCCCATGTAGAAGAAGTTCGCTCAATATCTCGCTATGGACTATCCGTTGTCTCGATCGTATTTCAGGATAGTATGAATATATACTTGGCAAGACAACTTGTAAGTGAAAGATTAAATGATGCTGTAAACAATATTCCGAAGGGATATGGAACGCCAGCAATGGGACCAATTTCTACAGGGCTTGGTGAGATTTACCAGTTTACGCTGAGTAGCCGCAACCACAGTTTGATGGAATTAACTACCTATTTGAATTGGTATGTAAATCCAAGCTTAAAGACAATTCCAGGTGTGGTGGAAGTAAATACATTCGGCGGTCATGTGAAGCAATACCAAATTATCCTCAATATGGAAAGAATGCAATCACTTGGTATTGTAATGACCGATGTGATAGACTCACTACAAAAAAACAATGCCTCTATGGGAGGTGGATACATTGAGCACAACAAAGAGCATTTTGTAATTGTAGCAAGTGGTCTTGCAGGATCACTCGATGAGCTAGGAAAAATTTTTATCGGTAAGACAAAGGAAGGAACTCCTATTTCTCTTTCTATGATAGCAGAATTAAAATTTGGCGCAAGACTAAGACTCGGTGCAACAACTAAAGACGGGGAAGGAGAAGTGGTGGGGGCAATCGCTCTTATGCTCATGAAAGAAAACTCTCTTCAAGTAAGTGAAGCTGTTCACAAAAAACTAGAAGAGCTTAAGAAAACTTTACCCGAAGGGATCATTGTCGAAACCTACTACGATCGCGCCGCAATGGTCAAGACTACGATTAAAACAGTACTAAAAAACTTAGCCGAGGGAGCCTTGTTTGTAATCGTAGTTTTATTCTTATTACTCGGAAGTGTTCGCGCAGGACTTGTAATTGCAGTTACGATCCCACTTGCTATGTTATTTGCAATTGTGATTATGCGTATTCGCGATGTGCCTGGAAATTTAATGTCGATGGGCGCGATTGATTTTGGACTCATAGTGGATGGTGCAGTTATCATTGTGGAAAATGCTGTTAGGCGCTTGTCGATGGCAATCAAAGAAAAAGGCTCTCTTCTTACAATGGAAGAAAAAATTGAAACGATCAAGCAAGCTACCATTGAAGTAAGAAAAGCTACAATCTTTGGCGAAACAATCATCGCCATTGTATACCTCCCCGTATTATCTTTAACAGGTGTGGAAGGAAAAATGTTTATCCCAATGGCGGAAACTGTTCTGTATGCGCTACTTGGTGCATTTGTGCTTTCGCTTACTGTAGTTCCTGTTCTTGCAACTTATATTTTAAAAGTAGAAGAGCCAGAAGAACACGAGACATGGCTCTTTCATAAATTTAAAATATATTACATTCCTCTGTTAGATAAATTCATGAACGCAAAAAACAAAGTATTTACAGTGGCTATAGTCTCGATTGTGCTTAGCTTTGTAATGTTTGCAAACTTAGGAGCAGAATTTATGCCAGAGTTAGATGAAGGCTCTCTACTTTTAGAAGTGGCGCGGCTACCCTCTGTATCCCTCTCGGAGTCAATCGACACGGGAAGAAGAATAGAACATGCACTAAAAGAAAAATTTCCGGAGCTAATTCATGCTGTATCCAGAACAGGCTCGCCCGATATTGCAACCGACCCGATGGGAATTGACAGAACAGATATATATCTCCAACTAAAACCCAAAGAAGAATGGAGATTTGAAAGAGAAAAATTAATGCAACTACTCGTTGAAGATGTAGAAAAATCTGTTCCCGAAGTGGCAGTCTCTGTTTCGCAACCAATAAAAATGAGAACGAACGAGCTAATAGCTGGTATCCGCTCAGACATTGGCGTAAAGATTTTTGGAGAAGATATTAAAACTCTCAGAGAAATTGGAGACAAGACTTCACATGAGTTAAGAAAAATCGAAGGCGTAGTAGATTTAAAAATAGAACAACTCGGCGGGCTAAATTATTTACGAATTAAACCAAGGCGAGAAAGTCTTGCTCGCTATGGCGTGAACATACTAGATATTAACCAGGTTACGGAAATTCTATCTTCCGGCTACATGGCAGGTAGCGTTTTCGAGGGAAATAAAAGATTCGATATCACCATAAAAACAAATCGAGAAATTCATTTTAATCTTGAGGAAATTCGCTCTTTACCCGTTAAATCTAGTTCAGGAATTTCGATTCCTCTTGGAGATTTAGCCGATGTATATATTGAGAGCGGACCGGTTCAGGTCAGCCATCAAAACCAATACAGAAGAATGATCGTAGAGTTTAACGTTAGAGGAAGAGATATGATGAGTGTGGTAAAAGAAGCCAATGAATTACTGACTAAAAACATTCCCCTTCCAGTAGGTTATCGGTTTGAATTTGGTGGAAAATATGAAAACTATATTTCAGCGAGAAATACACTTTTAGTTGTAGT
This sequence comes from Leptospiraceae bacterium, assembly GCA_031368925.1. GTDB lineage: Bacteria > Spirochaetota > Leptospiria > Leptospirales > Leptospiraceae > UBA2033. Next base: position 3,290 of record JANMOF010000368.1, on the reverse strand, counting down.
TCCACTTACACTTTGTTTAATTCTTTTTCTTTTATGGTTAGCATTTGGACAGGTCACACCGGCACTCATGATTTTCTTAAATGTTCCCTTCGCAATTACAGGTGGAGTATTATTTTTATATCTGAGAGATATTCCATTTAGTATTTCTGCCGGTGTTGGATTCATCGCCTTATTCGGAGTAGCCGTTCTGAATGGATTGGTATTAATTTCTTTTACTAAAGAGCAAGAATTAGAAGGCATGAATCATACGGAAGCAGTTATCAGTGCGGCGCATATTCGACTTCGTCCTGTTCTTATGACTGCCATCGTAGCGGCTACTGGGTTTATACCAATGGCAGTATCTACCAACATGGGTGCCGAAGTCCAACGACCATTAGCCACAGTAGTCATCGGAGGACTCATAACAGCAAGCATCCTCACCCTACTAGTATTACCAGTTGTGTATGCACGATACTATGAAATAAAAAAGGACAAGTCTTAATTATGTTGCAAAGGACGCTGCTACTGCTCTTCGCTTTTATCTATCCCTCATTCTGGGCAATTTTTAAATTTACCAAAATACCTATAGATGATCCGAAGCAGCGGGTAGTAGTGAGTATCCTTTGCTTGATCGCTTTTAAGCTGTATAATTCTGATAATCCCAAGATTCGAAAGAATCAAAACTTACTTACCTATGTAGTGTTTTATATAATTACACTGCATAGTTTATACCTTTCTTACTTAAATCATTTCTCTGTAGAGTTTCAAGTCCAGAACTTTATACTGATTGTATTTGCGTCTTTAGGATTTATACGTAAATACCATTTGTTTTATTATCTATTCTTCACCTTCTTTTGCTTTGTGCCAATTACTGTTTCTGGATTCATGAAACTAGAAATTTATTATATCCTTTGCAACTTACTCCTAGTATGCGTTGGTTCTTTCGTAATCCAGATTTTTCATATTCAATTTTTGAAACAACTTCTAGTAAATGATAAGACGCTTCTACGGTCAGTAGATAAAATCAAAGATGGAATCATCATCACGGACACAACTAGTCATGTTCTATTTGTAAATGAAGTCGCCCAGAAACTTTTAGATTTTAACTCTGAATTTTTAGTTGGTTCCAAAGTCAATCTTCCAATTCCATCAGAGAATCGACTGACGGGAGAAAGAACTATTATCCACACAGTGGAAGATCGACTAGTAGAAATTAGAATGTTAAAAGTTGAACGCCTTGGACGACCGGCATTTTTTATCATCGTAAAAGACATCACCCTGGAAGAAAGGGCGAGACTCGAAACAGAAAGAAAAAGACTTTTACACGAAAGTATATTAGACAGCGCAAAAGAAGGATTATTCGGTATCAACAAAGAAGGAAAAATAATATACGCGAATCAATATGCACTTGCGACTACTGACTATTCGGAAGAAGAGGTCATAGGGAATGCATTCCATGAAACATTTCACCATAGTTGGGTAGATGGAAGTCATCACGAGGAAGAGAATAGTCCCGTTAAAGAGACATTAGCCACAGGTGTAACAAGTAGAATCAATAACGAAATTTTCTGGAAAAAAGGAGATAAATTCTTCTACGTTGAATACACCTGCTCACCAATTAAAAAAGAAGAAGAAATTATAGGAGCAGTCATTGTATTTAAAGACATTTCCGAGAAAAAAAAACAGGAAGAATTACAAAATAAAAACTATGAAGAATTGGTTTTTCTTTCTGAGTCATCCATGCGATTTCTGCAAACAAATGCAAAAGAAGAAATATTCGAATACGTTTCGTCCTCCATTTTCGAATTTGCAAAACCGAGGGCAATCATTGTTAACTCCTATAATCCCGAAAATTCAGAATTTAAAGTAGAATCAGTCAGTGGATTCAAACAATTTATGGGTCCGATTATAAAACTCATCAATTGTGAAATCGTTGGCGCTAAATTCTCGCTAGATAAAACTCGTTTTCCCCAAGCGGCTATTTACAATAAGCTCATCTCTTTACCCGATGGTCTCTATGCGATTAACTTTGGAAATCTAAATCGAAAAGAATGTATGATTATTGAGTCAATGCTCAATGCAAACCGTGTTTACAATTTCGTCCTATCAGAAGAAGGAAAAATTTTAGGCTCTGTCATTATTCTCTTTGCTGATGAAAAATTTCCTTTTGAGACAATGCTTGAAATTTTCCTACACCAAGCTACGATAGCGCTTAATAGGTATTAATTATGCTAGACAGTGAATGCCTTTTCACAAAAAAGTAGAAGTATGAATAAAATTTTATTCCTAGTTTTAATTTTACTTTTAAATTGTTATGCAAACGTTAAGCCAAATCCAATTCCCGGATGTAAGCGGATAATGGGAATGCCGGGTCCTGAGGATATGGCGATTGATAGAGAGACTGGAATTTTATATGTATCGAGTCATGAGAGAAGAGGTGAGCTTGTAGACGGAAAGCTTTTCCAATTAAATGTAAACGCGACCGATGAGCCTGTTGCGGCTTTGATTGAAACAAATTATCCAGAAAAATTTCATCCGCACGGAATAAGTCTCGTGAAGATAAAAGGCAAATCTCTATTATACGTTATCTCGCATTCGAACCTTGAAGATCCAACGCATACGATAGAAGTATTTCAAATTGAAAAAAATAAACTAACGCATATAGAAACAATTCGAAATGAGACACTAATTAGCCCCAATGATTTACAGGTGATTGGTGATGGTCGGATATTTGTTTCGAATGATCGCGGGGAAGGAAGTATGTTCCGATCTATCGTTGACGGGCTATTTGGAATTAAACGCTCTCGAATTAGTTACTATGACGGAAAAAAATGGAAGCTTTTCGAAAACCCTGTTACCTTTGGAAATGGAATATTATATAGAAAAACGGCTTGCAGCGAACAATAAGCCAATCCTCTTCTTATGAAAATCAAGCATGCAGTGCTGCCTCTTCTGGTTGTAACTTTATATTTCTACCTTAATCTTTTTGCCAACGCACTGACCGATGATGCATTCATCACCCTGCGTTACGTCAAAACCCTTTTAAACACTGGAACATGGGGGTTTCTTCCAGGGTATGTAACCAATGCGGTCACATCCCCATTAAATGTATTCCTGCTGGCACTGGCAGGAGTTTTCCTGGGACCTACAGTTAATGCTGTCATCTGGCTGTCTGCAGGTATCCTGTCATTTACCATTGTATTGCTTATCCGCATATCACTCTATCTATTCGAGACGAAGATTTTCGGGTATCTCGCAGCAGGTGCATTGATATTCAACCCTCTTATTATCTCAACACTTGGGCTCGAAAG
>JANMOF010000346.1:0-5290 GCA_031368925.1 Leptospiraceae bacterium | reverse complement strand
TCTATAAGTCTGGCTTTTACATTTTTATTTGACAAGGGAATCGCAGATAAATAGTCTAATTTAATGAAAAATAGAGGTAGATTTCAAACGCAAGGAGATGGGTTTGAAGATTCAGTCTCTTGGTCACAAGAAACTCCTCTTACTGCAAAAGACGGATTAGACAAATTAAATGAATTAGAAACTAAAATTCCAAAATCTGAATCGAACAAAAGAGAAAAAGAATTTGAAAAAGCACGCAAATTTATAGAGAACGCAGAAGAAAAAGGTGGAGTCGATGCACCTGTTAGTAAAACTTACAAGACAGAGGGAACAAAAGACGTGCGAGTTGATATTGAAGTTATTAAAGGAAAAGCATTTATCCCTGTTATCATTTTACTTTTGGCACTGGTCTTTTTTTTCTGGAGATAATAATGGTTAAACATATATATAAAGATTTTTTGCGAAACAATGACTCTTATAAAAAATCCCGAACTGTTTGGGAGGAATTGTTTTTTGCACTCGCAAACAAAAATAAAATCAAATATAAAAGAAGACTAAATTATTTCTATGCGGATGGTTCGGAAGCGTTAGACGGCAACCCTATCTGGGATTGCCGAATTGATTCGTTAAAGAAAAGCATTCGTATCATTCAAGAAGAAGCTATTCATTCAGAGGTTGTAATTTCTGCTTGGGTAAAAGAATATGAAGATGAAAACGATATTTTGTATCATGAATTAGTAATTTCTTTAGAGCTTTCCGACAGAGCAAAAGCAATTGCAGAAGAATTAATGAAATCATGGGTAATTGATGATTTGCCTCCCAACGAGATGGAATATATTATAAACAACAAAACAAATGCAATCTTAGACAAAGTAGCAAAGAAGTCTGACTTAGAAGTCCTACTCCACTCCTTTCGCACAGTTGCACTATCGGAGCGAGAGAAAGGAACTTACTTTGAAGAATTGATTCTTACTTATTTTAGAAATGAAGCGAATTATAAAGATTTTTATGATGTTGTTTGGCATTATTCTGATTGGGCTAGAGAACAAGGACTCGATGCGCGGGATGTAGGAATTGATTTAGTTGCTAAGACCAATGGGACTAATGAATATCATGCGATACAGTGTAAGTTTTATGCAGAGGATTACAAAGTCCAGAAGTCTGACATTGATAGTTTCTTTACAGCTTCGGGGCAAAAACCATTTAGCCACAGGATCATTGTCACCACTACAAACAATTGGAGCGAACACGCAGAATCCGCTCTTTTGAATCAAAACCCTCCCGTAAATAAAATTGACCTTTTTGCATTGGAAAATAGCCAGATTGATTGGTCGAAGTATGCAGAAAAGAAAAAAGTAATTTTTAAAGAAAAGAAAACACTACGAGACCACCAAAAGTCTGCATTGAAATTTGTAAAAGAAGGATTGCAAAAAGCCGACCGTGGAAAACTCATCATGGCTTGTGGAACGGGGAAAACATTGACTAGCCTCAAAATTGCCGAAGAGATGGCAGGCAAGGGCAAACGGGTATTATTCCTAGTTCCAAGTCTGTCTTTACTTTCGCAAACTCTAACTGAATGGACACAAGAGAGTTCCATTCCACTTCATAGCTTTGCAGTTTGTTCTGATAGCGAAGTGGGAAAGAAGAGAAATAAAGACGAAGACACAGTAGCCACATTTGCTCATGAACTGAGATTTCCCGCAACTACCGAGCCAACTAGACTTGCAACCGAACTAAAAAAACGCCACGACGACGAGCATATGAGCGTTGTATTTTCTACCTATCATTCGATAGATGTAATCAGCCAAGCACAGCATAAACACAAACTAGAAAATTTTGATTTGATTATTTGCGATGAAGCACATAGAACGACAGGCGCAACCTTCGAGGACGAAGAGGAAAGTAATTTCGTAAAAGTCCACGATGCAAAATTCATCCGTGCAAACAAACGACTCTATATGACAGCGACTCCTCGCATATACGGAGAAATCGCAAAGGTGAGTGCCGAAAAAGACAACGTTGCTTTAGCTTCGATGGATGACGAAAAGTTATTCGGAAAAGAATTATTCGTAATCACATTCTCAGAAGCGGTTAATCAAAAGTTGCTTGTAGACTACAAAGTCATAGTCCTTGCAGTAGATGAAAACCATATCAGTAGCAGGTTACAAGACTTACTCGCAGACGACGACAACCATATCAAAGTAGACGACGCGGCAAAGATCATCGGATGTTGGAAAGCACTCTCCAAACAAGACACAACCGAAAATCTAACCGACGACTTAGAACCGATGAAACGAGCCGTCGCATTCTGCCAGGTAATCGAATACCAGAAAAATTCCAAAACACATAAAGTAAGCTCCAAGAATATCGCAAGTATGTTCCAAGCAGTAGTCGAAGCCTACCAAGAGAAGGAGATACTTCCGAGTAACCTACACTGTGAAGCAGAGCACGTAGACGGAAGCATGAACGCAACAACTAAGGAATCCAAAATCAACTGGCTAAAGGCAAACACTTCCGAAAATGTATGCAGAATCCTAAGCAATGTAAGATGTCTCTCGGAAGGAGTAGACGTTCCTGCACTCGATGCAGTTTTATTTTTAACCCCTAGAAATTCCCAAGTCGATGTAGTGCAATCAGTCGGTCGAGTGATGCGAAATGCACCAGGCAAGAAACGCGGCTACGTCATCTTACCCGTTGTGATACCAGCAGGAATTGAGCCGCACGTAGCGTTAAACGACAACAAAACCTACAAAGTAGTCTGGCAAGTCTTACAAGCCCTCAGATCTCACGATGACCGTTTTGACGCAATGATTAACAAGCTAGATTTAATCGGAGCGGATAAGAGCAAAATGGAAGTAATCGCAGTCACCGACAAGATTGCAAAGAAAACGAAATCGGGTGGCAAATTGGGAGAATCCGCAGATATTGGGCGCCCTTCGGCTTCGCTCAGGGAGCGTACTGGTTCTCGTTCTAAGGAGGAAGGGAACCAACCCAAATTACAATTCGATATTGGCGAAATAGAAATCGCAATCTATGCGAAGGTGGTGCAGAAATGTGGGAATCGTCAGCACTGGGAAGACTGGGCAAATGATATTGCAAAAATTGCGAATACGCATATTGGAAGAATCAAAGCGATACTCGGAAAAAAAGAAAACACAAAAGAAATAAAAGCATTTGAAGACTTCGCGGAGGAATTACGAGACGATCTAAATGACAGCATCACAAACGAAGAAGTCATTGAAATGCTCGCCCAACACCTTGTCACCAAACCAGTGTTTGACGCACTCTTTAGCAAATACGAATTCACAAAACTAAATGCAGTTTCGCGCGCGATGGATGCGGTCTTAGCTATATTAGAAAAACATAATATACAAAAGGAAGCAGACACACTCCAAAGATTTTACGAATCCGTCAAAATGCGAGCCGAAGGAATTGAAAATGCAGAGGGAAAACAAAAAATCATCTTAGAACTCTACGATAAATTTTTCCGAAATGCATTTCCGCGGCTAACAGAGCGTTTAGGTATAGTCTACACTCCCGTCGAAGCGGTGGACTTCATCATCCACTCTGTAAACGACATCCTAAAACAAGAATTTGGAATCACGATAGGAAGCGAACAAGTCCAAGTCCTAGACCCATTCACAGGCACCGGCACCTTCATCACGCGGCTAATGCAAAGTGGACTCTTGACCCGTGAAGAACTAATTAAAAAATACAAAACCTCCATCCACGCAAATGAGATTGTATTATTGGCATATTACATCGCGGCGATTAATATTGAATCGACGTTTCATGATGTTATTTCACGCGGAGACGCGGGGAACACGGCGGAAGAGAGTTCGGTAATAAATCTCTCCGCGAACTCCGCGCCTCCGCGTGAGACCCTTTATCACCCCTTCGAAGGAATCCTTCTGACTGACACCTTCCAACTCTACGAAAAAGACGACCTCATCAGTCGAATGCTAGTGGATAACAGCGAACGCCGCAAACGCCAAAAAGCACTCGACATCCGCGTAATCATCTGTAACCCCCCGTATTCAGCAAAACAAGAAAGTGCAAATGATAACAATCAGAACATTGTATATCCCGCACTCGATGAAAGAATTTCAGAAACCTACGCGAAAGACTCAGCGGCAACGAACAAGAATGCGCTCTATGATTCCTACATCCGAGCGATACGTTGGGCAAGTGACCGACTCGGAAACAGCGGCATAATGGGATTTATCACCAATGCAGGTTTCATCGAAGGAAACGCAATGGACGGACTCCGCAAATGCCTCGCCGAAGAATTTACCAATATCTATGTATTTCATCTAAGAGGAAATCAACGCACATCAGGAGAACTTTCTCGAAAGGAAGGCGGAAAAATCTTCGGAAGTGGAAGCAGAGCGCCAATCGCCATTACCCTCTTTGTCAAAAATCCAAACTCCAAAAAGAAAGGACAAATCTACTTCCACGACATAGGCGACTATCTCACCCAAAAAGAAAAACTAGATAGAATCCGAGACTACAAAAGCATCCATGGAATCACAGAGCGAAAGGGGTGGACAACAATTATCCCCGATGCCCACAACGACTGGATCAACCAAAGAGACGACAGCTTCGGAGAATTCATCTCAATAGGGGATAAGAAGGATAAGTCGAATGTTGTATTGTTTGAGAATTATTCAAGAGGTTTGGAGACAGCTCGTGATGCGTGGGTATATGGTTTTTCAAAAAAATCGTTAGCTTCAAATATTGAAAGCATGATTGAGTTTTATAATAAAGAAGTGGAACGATATAGAAAAGCTTGCAAAGGAAAATCAAAAGAGCAATTTCCGGTTGTAAATGATTTTGTAAACAATGACCCTACTAAGATTAGTTGGTCGAGTAGTTTGTTGTCAAACTTGGAACGACAAAAGGATGCAACTTTTACTGCAAAAAATATTGTAAAAGGAATGTATCGACCATTTGCAAAGCAATTTCTATATTTCAACGGAATGTTAAATCATCGCGTGGGGCAAATGCCACAAATATTTCCAAATCCTAATTCAGAAAATCGTGTGATTTGTGTAACAGGTTTAGGAGAATCGAAAGGATTTACAGCATTAATGTCAGATGTAATTCCTAATTTGCATTTTGTAGCGGGTAGTCAATGTTTTCCGTTGTATTTGTATGATGACGCTGACGCTGCTGCTGACGGTCGTGATCGTTCCAATTCGGACGATGCGGATAATGGGTTGTTTCCCACAAAAAAATCATCCGATGAAACGGAATTATCCAACGACGGGATTTTATCCGACGTAGGGACAGGTCTCAGACCTGTCCCTAC
>JANMOF010000339.1:0-10357 GCA_031368925.1 Leptospiraceae bacterium | reverse complement strand
ACTGCTTTTACGGAAAGATAAGGATTAGTATTCCAGCCATAGTATTTACCATCTTTACCCACAATAAAATGAACAAGAAAACCAGAAGAAACTGAGTCACGTAAATACTCTTCCTTTGATTTAGAATCTGTGTGATGTAATATGAGCGAACTAATGGGGTTAGCCCGCGGTGTGCCTGTTATTTTTTTTAAAGTCGGTTCATCAAAAATCAAATCCTGAAACGGGGCTACAGGCAAATCAACTAGATAAGAATTTGTTTTTGCAAGTCTAGTTTCACAAACGCAGGAAAACAGAATTAAAAAGAAAAAATATACTTTACTCTTAGAAATCAAGCGCTCGTAAACCTTGTTTAAGTTGAGACTAAAGTCAAATACCTTTCATTCTAGCAAGTTTTAAAATAGACTCAACAATTTGCTCTTGAGTCAAGTGCTCACAATTAAAACTAACGTCAAAGACATTTTCGCCCAAACTTTCCCCCGCAAAATAATCCCTGATAAAAACTCGCTCTTTATCCACAACGTTGATTCTACCAATTGCTTCTGCATCTGAAGTCAATTTTTCTAAAGTCTTAACACGTCCCACTCTCCAGCTAACAGCAGCATGTAAATGAATATGAAGTGATTTTTCTAAATCCCGAGCTAATACTGCCCCACCCCTACCGAGGATAACAACGTTTCCATGCAAAGCAACGGTTCTAAGAATACGAGCAACTGTTTTTTTAATTTTCAAGTCACTTGGCAAATGAATATCAGAGAAGGCTAAAAATAATTCTTCAAAAATTCCCTTTGGTTTTGACTTCGCAATTTGATCTAATAGTTTTGCAGGAATATCAAATTCTTCTGCAGCTTGATTAATAATTTGTTTATCAATCACAGACCATTCAGTTTTGTTGGATTCAGTCAGCGCCTTTGAAACTGCACTGGCAATTGGAATACCGGGACACCCATATTCACGTGAAATCGTAATCACACGCGGTATATTCACCGCACTAATTGCATTGTCGGAATTTATTTTTTCTTTGATATAATCTAATATTGAATTTCTTGCCATTTTACTACCCTTACCTAAAAAATGTATCATCTATCAGGAAAAGGAATAGTAGTTTTATTTGCAATTATTTTTAAAAACTCTATGGATGACAATTCTCATAGAACGGACTTTTTTATTGTGAAAATAATTGACCAGTAAATAAATTTGACTAATGATATCTAATCGAGGATGAGTCTGTTGAATGAACAAGACGTTGCACTTAAAGAATTCCATAAAATTCCCGGCGTTGCTAAAGCAGTCGCTATTGATTTATGGAATTTGGGTTTTAAATCTATTTCCGACTTAAAAAAACAAGATTCTGAAAAACTAAAATGGTGGAATTGGATGGATAAGGAAAAGATAACTAGCAAAGAAAAAGACAAACAGATACAAGAAAGATATACGATAATTAAAAAGAAAAAATGATAAATGCTATAGAGAGAAATTACAATGCAATCAAAAGCTACTACACCGGAAGAATATATAAATTCACTACCTGAAGATAGAAAAGAAGCGATTAACAAATTAAGAAATATAATTCGTAAAAATATTCCAAAGGGATTTCAAGAGGTTATGGGCTACGGAATGTTAGGCTACATAGTTCCACATAAAATCTATCCTGCGGGTTATCATTGTAATCCGAAAAATCCTCTTCCTTTTATGAGTCTTGCATCTCAAAAAAATTTTATCGCAGTCTATCATATGGGAGTCTACTCGGATCCCAAGCTACTCAAGTGGTTTACTAGTGAGTATCCAAAACACTCCGACAAAAAACTCGATATGGGTAAAAGCTGTATTCGTTTTAAAAAAACAGACCAGATTCCGTATGAATTAATCGGCGAACTAGCAAAGAAAATGACAGTGAAAGATTGGATTGCGATTTACGAAAAAGAAGTAAAGAGGTAGTTTCTCACGCTTATGCTAGAGAGCACGGAGATGAGTAATCGTAAAATAAACTCTGTGTCTCCGAGCCTCTGTGGCAAAAACCTCACACAAACTGCTTCAAAAACCGCAAATTCCCCGAATGAATGTATCGTATATCGTTTATCGCATAACGCATCATTACTAGACGATCAAGACCAAGACCAAATGCAAAACCCTTCCAGACTTTAGGATCAAGACCAGCGAATTGAATTACATTAGGATGAACAAGTCCACATGGCAACAGTTCCACCCAGCCAGAATGTTTACATACTGAGCAACCGGAACCACCACAAACCATACAGGAAATATCTAACTCAAAGCCGGGTTCGACAAATGGGAAGTAACCGGGACGAAGCCTTACTTTAACTTCTCGTTTAAAAATTTCGGTAAGAAGTACATTCATCGTATAAATGAGATTAGCCGTAGATACATCTTTGTCGATGACCATTCCTTCGATTTGGTAAAAAGTATTCTCGTGGGAAGCATCCACTTCTTCGTAACGAAAAACGCGACCCGGAGCAATGATTCGAAAAGGAGGCTTCAAATTACGAAGGGCTCGAACTTGTATCGCTGATGTATGAGTGCGAAGTAGGTTTCCATCTTTTGTATAAAATGTATCTTGCATATCGCGTGCAGGATGGTCAGCAGTAAAGTTTAAAGCTTCGAAGTTATTGTAATCAGTCTCTACTTCCGGTCCATCCATAATTTGAAAACCCATAGAAGTAAAAATATCTTCCACTTCATATTGAATGCGGCTAAGAGGATGTAGACTTCCAACTTCCTTATCTTGTAAGGGACGAAGTACATCGAAGTTTTCGTTTTTTAATTCATTTTCATAAAAATCCAGTTTGATTTTTTGTTTTAGTTTCGTTACAAGTTCTTCGATTTCTTTAGAAACTTCGTTTGCTCGTGCGCCTATCGTCTTCTTGTCTTCTGGACTCAATGCTCCAAGACCTTTCATAACTCCAGTGAGCTTCCCTTTCTTACCTACAAATAAATTCTTATTCGCATCTAAGTCTGCTTCGGACTTCGAAGTAGGTAATACCTCGTTAGCCTCTGTAAGTATTGTGTTTAGTTCATTTAGTAAATTCATCTATTCTTCACCATTTCTATTAGTTCAGGATATATTCCACCGAAGGAGCCATTGGACATTGCTAGAATGACGATTTTGTCATCTGTTAATATTTCTAGCTCTTTAGAAAGTTTTACAAGTAAATCCTTGGAATCTTTTGCGTAAAAAGACTTTTTGATTCTAGATTTGATTGGAATTTCTTTTACCAGTTTCTTAACATCCAACCTATCTTTTTTATCTACCTTATTTACATTAAATACTTCCGTCACCATAGCAATATCTGATTTTTTAAAACTTTCAGAAAATTCTTTCTGAAATATATTTCTATGTGATGTCGCACTTCTCGGTTCAAATAGACTTACGATCTTATAATCCGGGTAAGCCTCTTTAACCGCTTTAACTGTTTCCTCAATTGCAATCGGGTGATGTGCAAAATCTTCCATCACCACAGTCTTTGCCGATTTATAAAGTATGTCTTGTCGTCTTTTTACTCCAGGAAAACTTTCTATTCCTTTAAAAATTTTCTCTTCCGATAGTCCGATAGTCTTACAAATATTTGCCGCTACCTCTGTATTTCTAAAATTATGTATTCCAATAAGCGGGCTATTTAATTCCTTTCCAGTATCTACTGAAAAAACTTTCTGCTCTCTTTTTCGACCTGCTGCTATTTTTAAAGATCGCAGCCCAAGCACGGAGTCTTTCTTTCCTACTTCATACGATGCAACAGGAGCATATTTAAAATTTTTACAAATCCCTACCAGGTTTTTTGAACCCGCCCAATAAAATATTTTTCCCTTAGAGGGGACAAGATTAAGTAGCCGCTTGAACATGATTTTAATTGCGTCTAGATTATCAAATATATCTGCATGATCGAAATCCAGAGAAGTCATTGCAAGGAAGTGAGGTCTATAATGTAAAAATTTCGAAGACTTATCAAAGAATGCAGAGTCGTATTCGTCGCCTTCAATCACAAAGTATTCCCCATCGCCTAACTCAAAACCGGGACTCCCATCTTTTCGAATCCCGCCTGCAAATAGTCCTGGCTTTAGTCCTGCTTCTTTTAAGATATGATGTGTCAAAAATGTAGTCGTTGTTTTTCCGTGAGTTCCTGCAATTACGATTACTTTTTTCTTCCTCAAGAAAAAATGACCTATTGCTTGCGGCATACTCATATAATCCAGTCCACGATTGAGCACTTCTTCCACTTCTGGATTACCACGAGAAATAGCATTTCCAACAATGACAAGCTCCGGATGACCCAAATTAGCCGCATCAAAACCTTCATAAGTTTTGAGTCCCCATTCTTTTAACTTATCAGACATCGGAGGATAGAGTTTATGATCTGAGCCACTCACGGTATGCCCAGCTTGTTTTAACATAAAGGCAAGGTTTCCCATGGCGATTCCACCAATTCCAATCATATAGATATTCATATTATTTCCTGACCAAGTTAAAGATTGTAAGAGCTATAGCGGATAACGTCATACATAGAATCAAAACATAGGAAATGAAAACTATAAACTGTTTACCTGTAAATCCAAATAGAGTACGAAGAGCCATTTTACTTAAATAAAAACTATACCCAAGAGATGCTAAGATTAAAAAGAAATTAATTGGTTTCGGGAAAATCCAAAATAGAGAAGATGCACTGAAAGGTAAAAAAGAAATCAAAAGCAAATCTCTTTCCTCAACTGCATTGACGGAAGCATCACCCGCCTTCAGTCGCAAAAGTAATATGTCAAAATGATAAACCAGGAACAGAACTAGCGGATAAATGGCAGTAGACGTAGTTAACCCTTCTGTTAATTTAGGAGGAGCCTCCCAACCAAAATGCACTGCGCCTACAAACGTAAAAAAAAGATTATGCAGTATTTTAAAAATAGGTGCTAGTAAAAATAAGGAAACATGAATTCGAAGTAAATTAGAACGCGAAAAACTCTGACTTTTTATATAGTCTTCAAATGCATCCTTCGGCGATGCGAATACATTGGAGAGTAATTTGATTTCTTGCTTGTCGGCGGCTTCTGTTTGCATTCTGATAATTCGTCATTCCAGAATTTTCTACTCACTCAATTTTTCAATCGAAAGAAACCTAGTCTTCTAATAATTTATTAATCGCCATTTCGAAATCCTCCTCTAGACCAGGTGCAGGTTTGATTTCCACACAAAAATTAGGATCTTCGAATGGGTGTTCATAGACTAAGTTGTTAAAGAATTTTTTTCCATCAAGAGGGCTTGTGTATTCCTTGTAAATATTGAGAGATACAAACCGAAATCCATTTTTCTCAAATTTCATTTTTGGCTTAAAGGCATCTACATCCGTAATTTTACAATCATCACTTGCGTAAGCAATTCCCCAAACAAATCGAATCCCACGACATAGTAGAATTAAATTCCCCTTCTTAATCGTATCGAGAGTTTCCCACTTTGATAAATCACTTAAATCTTTATATAAACTATGCGTAGAGCTAGGTGCAGAAAAAGCCTTTCGGTGAATGATGTTCTCGAATGTGTTGTAAAGGTTGACTCTATATATCATACATAAATTCCTTTGGTAAATTATTTCTCTCTTTCAAATATGACAACTCAAAAAAAAATCTTTTTAATCCCCCTTGTCCCCCTTTGCAAAAGGGGGTCTACTCCAACACCCCCTTTTTTAAAGGGGGATTAAGGGGGATTCATACTTCTTTCTTTTTCACTAAAAGTAAATACAAAGAAGGAAGCACTGTTAAAATAAAAATCATCGCTGAAGTCAATCCACCCACAATCACGGTGGCTAATGGTCTTTGTACATCCGAGCCTACTCCACTTGCTAATGTAGCGGGAATAAGTCCAAGTAGTGCCAAAAGCATTGTCATAAGCATCGGTCTTAACTGAATAACTGCCGCTCGCCCAACTGCTTCTTCAATGGTAATATTCGCATTATCTCGCATAATATGATTTGTCCGCGAGACGAATAAAACTCCCGCCATGGTAGCAATCCCAAAAAGCGAAATAAACCCAACTCCCGCGGATACGTTGAAGTAATATCCCCGTATCATCATTGCAATGATTCCGCCTATCAAAGAAAGCGGTATACAGGCAAGTGCCACCATGACATATCGCAAATTTCGATACATAATAAATAATACACCGAAGATAATGGCTACTGTAACGGGGATAACAATAGCTAGCTTCTTACCAACTCTATTAAGATTTTCGTATTGTCCACCGTAAGAAATTTTATATCCCTCTGGAACTTTGATTTGCTCTTTAACTTTTTTTTGCAATTCAATCACGAATCCACCCTGGTCACGACCACGAACGTTAGTTCTCACTGAAACGTTTCTGCGACCTTCCTGACGGAAAATCATGGTTGGTCCGTCAATTAGTTTTACTTCTGCCAATTGCGAAAGTGGAATTCTCTCTCCCGATGGAGAAATGATTGGAACATTTTCTACAGCTTTCACAGTAGACCTGTATTCAGAAGAGAAACGAACTACAATTCCAAATCTCCAAGGTCCTTCATAAAGCGTACTGATACGCTGTGCCCCAATAGCTGCTTCGATCAATTGCTGGATTTTACTAACGTTAATTCCATACCTTGCGGCGACTTCCCTGTTTATCTTTACGGAAAGTTGTGCGGAATTTCCTTCTTGCTCAATTCCGTATTCGCTAGCACCATCCATTTCTTTTACGATATTTAGAATTTCGACAGCAGTCTTACGCATAACGTCTAAATCGTTTCCAGATACGAAAACTGCCAAATCCGCAATCGTTCCAGTAATTGCTTCTGAGAGGTTATCCATGATTGGCTGCGAGAAACTAAAACGAACGCCGGGACAATTAATTTCTAAATCGTTTTTCATCCTTAGCAACAGTTCTTGTTTCGTAATTTTTTCCGTCCAGGAAGAGTAATCTTTTAACCCAATTAATATTTCTAAACGATTCGAAGGAAGTGGGTCGGTTCCATCATCATTTCTACCAAGTTGCGTTAAAATGACATTAACCTGTTCATTCTTACTAATGACTTCTCTCATCTTTGGAATTACTTTGCGTGCTTCCTGTAAATGAATTCCAACTGGAAAGTATGCACGAATATTGAATCCACCTTCATCTAATTCAGGCAAAAACTCACTACCAATCTTCCATACTCCAAGTGCGACTACTAGAAATACAATACTAAAAGCTACGATTGCCGTTTGTTTAGAGCGCCTAATAAGCTCTACAATCAAATTGGAATACTTTGCCTCAATCCAGTGGTATATAGGATTATGCCACTCAATTGGTCCCGGGTTTGCTGACTCAAAGTATTTTTTATACATCATAGTCATCATGACCGGAATAACAGTAAGAGAAAAAATCATAGACCCTAATAGCGCATACGCAATAGTAAACGCCATCGGCTTAAATAGACGACCTTCAATTCTTTCAAAAGAGAAGATAGGTAAATAAGCTAAAATAATAATCGTAATCGAAAAGAAAATTTCAGAGCCAACCTCGGCAGAAGCACTCGCCGTAAATGGGTTAATACCGATTTGCTTCTCTTCATGCTCAGAATCTCGATAACGGCGCATGATATTTTCCACCATCACGACTGCTCCGTCCACAATGATACCAAAATCAATAGCACCGAGAGAAAGTAGGCTTGCAGGAATTCCAGTCAAGTCCATCATTACAAATGCAAATAGCATAGAGACTGGAATTGTAGTCACAACTACGAGAGATGCTCTTACACTTCCAATGAAGAATACAAGCACGAGCGTTACAATTGCAACACCTTCAATAATAGTCTTTGTAATTGTGCTGATTGTATATTTTACTAAATCACTTCTATCATATGTATTTCGAATCCTCACTCCTTTTGGAAGAAAATTCTCGTTAATCTCTTTTACTTTATCACGGATTTTGACTCCCATTTCATTGGAATCGCCCCAGCGTCTCATAGCGATTAGCCCCTGTACGCCAGAGTCAACTTCCACTCGCGGAGATCCATCTTCTTGGTTTTGGAATACATAACCTAAAACGCCGGCAGGAAGAGAAGGAAATACTTCTACTGTTGCAATGTCTCTTACAAAAACGGGAACTCCATTTACTTCTTTTACTACTACATTTTCAATGTCTTTAATTTCTCTAATCGCACCAAGAGAGCGGATAGCAAAACCCTGCCCTCCTTGCCTGAGAATATTTCCACCTGTATTCAAATTGTTGTCTTCAATTGATTTAATTATATCAGCGACTTCCAATTTATAACGTACTAATTTATCAGGATTTGTTACTACATGGTATTGCTTCATAAGCCCACCAAATGTAACGACATCCGCAATACCTGGAATCTGTAAAAGCTTAGGCATTACAATCCAGTCTTGAATCGTTCTAAGTTCCATCGGTGTATGACTCTCAGTAGATTCTAGCACATAACGATAAATTTCCCCTACAGGAGAACTCATGGGTGCTAGTTGCGGAACTACATCGGCGGGAATGTCAGCTTCTTTTACTTTTTCTAGAAGTCGTGTTCGTGCAAAATAGTCATCTGTCCCTTCTTCAAATACAAACTGAAATACTACAAGTCCATTGATTGTTCTAGAGCGTCTAACGATTACTTTAGGGATTGCATTTAAAATTCTTTCAATAGGAAGTGTAACGCGCTCTTCTACTTCACCGGCGGCACGTCCGGGGAATTTAGCAATTAGCCGCACTTGCGTGTCGGCTATATCGGAATACGCCTCTTTACGAAGATCTGTCCACGCCCAAATTCCCATCACGACTGTCATTACCCCAACAAGTAATGTTGGGATACGATATTGAATTGCAATACTAATTAATCTTATTATCATTCGTCAGCACTTTACTTTTTTTAGAATAATAGTCAGGCTGACGAAATGGGAATAATTGACAATGTTAATACCAATAACTATTGCCTTTTTCTAAAGAAATGAAATTCTCCGACAAGGCTATATAAAAACTTCAAGCTATTCTCATCCTTTTCTTTTTTGATTAGTAACAGGTAAAGAGAAGGTAGCACCGTTAAAACTAAGACTAGTGCAGAAAATAATCCTCCAACAATCACAGTTGCTAATGGTCTTTGCACATCCGATCCTACCCCTGACGCCATCGTCGCAGGCAATAGTCCGAGTAATGCAAGCACAATTGTCATAAGCCTTGGTCTGAGAAGAACAACAGCCGCATGTTTCACCGCTTCTTCTACGCTCATATGAAAATTTTCTTTTAATATCAAGTTTGTTCTAGATACAAACAAAACTCCCGACATGGTTGCAATTCCGAATAGAGAAATAAATCCTACACCGGCAGAGACATTGAAGTAATAGTTTCGAAACATCATAGCAAGAATCCCTCCTACTAACGAAAAAGGAATGCAAGCCATAGCAACGGATACTTGCCGTAAATCCCTATACATAATAAACAACAATCCGAAAATAATTCCAATCGTAACGGGAATAACCCAGAGTAACTGCTTTCCAACACGGGAAAGATTCTCGTATTGCCCGCCGTATTTGACTTGATACCCTTCTGGAAGCTTTACTTGCTTGGCTACTTTTTCCTGTAGCTCAGTAACAAAGCCCCCCTGGTCACGACCCCGAACGTTAGTTCTTACAGTTACCGTTCTTCTTCCTTCTTGGCGAAAAATCATCATAGGAGAATCAATGAGGCTAATATCTGCTAACTGCGAAAGTGGAATTCTCTCTCCATTTGGAGAAATAACAGGCATATTCATCACAGCTTTTATATTGGAACGGTATTCATTCGAAAAACGAACTACAATTCCAAACCTAGCTGCCGTCTTAGGGGGATTATCCGCAGGACCCTCGTAAAGTGTACTGACACGCTCCATTCCAACCGCGCCCTCAATCATTTTTTGAATATCATTTACGTTGATTCCAAAACGAGCTGTAGCTTCTCGATTAATTTTTATAGTCAATTGGGCAGAGCTTCCTTCTTGTTCAATCCCGTATTCACTTGCCCCTTTCATTTCTTTTATAATGTCTAAAATTTCATTTCCCTTGTCGCGCATGACTTCCAAGTCAGGACCTGAGACAAACACCGCTAAGTCGGCAATCGTTCCCATGATAGCCTCCGAGAGGTTATCCATGATTGGCTGCGAGAAACTAAATCGTATCCCTGGAAACGTAGTCTCTAAATCATTTTTCATCCGCAGGAGTAATTCTTCCTTGGTAATTTTTTCTTTCCACTCCGAATAATCTTTTAAACCAATATAAATTTCCAATCGATTGGAGGGAAGCGGGTCAGTTCCGTCATCGTTTCTTCCCATTTGAGAGAGGATAACATTGACTTGCTCATTCTTATAAATTACCTTTCGGATATCGGCGATAT
>JANMOF010000335.1:0-6370 GCA_031368925.1 Leptospiraceae bacterium | reverse complement strand
TCCTCCTGATATGGAGTCAGTCCGCCAGTTTAGAAAGCAATTACGAGTTAGTCTTACGCATAACGGCTTTGGAGAAGATGACATTTCGCAAATTGTCCTCGCAGCCGATGAAGCCCTTACAAATTCCATTACAGCCAATGTATCCAACCAAAGTGAAGAGACAATTATTTGCCGGTGGAGAATTGAGAACTCAAAATTTACTCTTCTAATTTTGGATTATGGTCGCGGCTTAAAGATAAGTGAAACGGTCAGTGATGACTATGAACCATCTCCTCGAAACCTAGATAATTACTTAGGGGACATCAAGCAACACCAATCCAGCAGTGCAGGTCAACTTCCCTATGGCGGAATAAGTAAACCCCACAAGAATATGGGAAAAGGTCTCAAGATTATTCGTAGCCTTATGGATACTGTAAAAATTCTCTACCACAACAATGAAACGATCACCGACAATCCCCTCGATAATAAAATCAACGGCTCTATCGTCGAACTACAGTTTAACGCTGAAAACAAACATAAAAACTAATTTTCAATTTTTGAATTGAATATTTTCATGTAATCTATGAGTTACATCCATTCCGTAGCAAGAGAAGTTCCTTCCACCACAGTCAAACAAGAAGAAGTTAGGGAATTTGCAAAAGCAATTTTTAAAAACTCTAATCTAGACGTAGACAAATACCTACCTGTATTCGAAAATTCTAAAATAAAATCTAGACCGGTTCTAAAAGACATTTCCTGGTATGGAGAAACAAAATCCTTCAAAGAAAAAAATGAACTCTTTGTAATGCATGCAACAGAGATGGCTGAAAAATCTGCTCGTCTCGCAATTGAAAAAGCGAACCTACTTCCAAATGAAATTGATATCATTATTGTTGTGACTAGCTCCGGTTTTGTAACACCAACACTTGACGCAAAGCTCATCGACTTACTTGGATTATCCACAGACGTTAAGCGTATTCCTATCATTGGCTTAGGATGTGCGGGCGGGGCTAACAGTATCGCGCGAGCGGGAGAACTATCTCAACTTTATCCCGATAAAAATATTCTAGTAATAACAGTAGAGACTTGCACCCTTACTTTTCGCCCTTCGGATAAAAGAAAATCTAACCTAATCGCATTATCCCTATTTTCCGACGGTTCTAGTTCCATGGTAGTTTCAGGCAAAGAAAAGCAAAATTCTATTTTAATTAAAACAAATGCATCTAGAAAATGGCGAGACTCTCTAAACGTAATGGGTTGGGAAATTGAGATGGACGGCTTACAGGTAGTATTCGACAAGTCTATTCCTGGACTTATTGCAAAAAACTTTAGAGAGTTTTACGATAAATTTTTAAATGAGAACAACGTTCCAAAAGAAAGCATTAAACATCATTTATTTCATCCCGGTGGAGTAAAGGTAATTGAAGCATTTGCAAATGCTCTTGAAATTGGAGAGGATAATTTTTATTATTCCATGAAGATTTTACAGGAATACGGAAATATATCTTCGCCAACGATTTTTTTTGTAATAGATGAATTTTTAAAAGATCAGAAATTCAAAAGCGGAGAACATGGATTATTCTCTGCAATGGGTCCCGGCTTTTCTTCTGATATAGTATTATTTACAACGACCTAACCTTTTATGATACTTCACTTAAATAATTCAAGAACATGGCGAGGCGGAGAACAACAATTATACTATCTGGTGATGGGACTTGCAGAAAGAAAAATTCCTCAGGTTTTAATTGGTCAACCTGGTTCCGAGTTAGAAGCACGCATCGGAAGTAAAATTCCTTTTTTTCCAATTAGGATGCTCGGGGAATATGATATAATTGCCGCTAGTAAAATTGCGAATGTTGCAAAAGAAAATAATATAAAATTAATTCATACACATACCGGCGCAACCCATGGATTAGGACTTTTAACAAAAATATTTTTACCAAAACTGAAACTAGTAGTTTCAAGAAGAGTAGATTTTCATATCAATAAAAATCCACTCAGCAAGCGAAAATACTTTTCCAAAAGAATAGATTATTTCCTAACAGTTTCCAATAGAATCAAAGAAGTTCTCATCGAAGACGGCGTTGAACCTGAAAAAATTATTACTGTCTATAGTGGGATTGATCTAAATAAATTTGCGGAGCCTGGTGATAAAAAAAAATTACTACAAGAATTTCAAATACCAAAGGATACGATCATCATTGGAAATGTAGCAGCTCTGGTAGATCACAAAGACCATGAAACTTTACTTCGAGCAATCCAGAGAATTCAAACTGAAAAGAATTATATTTTCTTCCTAGTCGGTGCAGGCGAACTTGAATCCAAATTGAAAGCCCTCGCAAAAGAATTAGCAATCGAAGACAAAATAATCTTTACTGGTTTTCGAAATGATATAAAAGACTTTTACTCCCTATTCGATATTTTTACACTTACATCCAAGGAAGAAGGACTTGGAACTTCAGTATTAGACGCAATGGCAAATAAGCTTCCTATTGTTGCGACTAACGGTGGTGGGATTGGGGAAATGCTCGAAGACGGGAAAGGATCATTACTTGCAACAGTTGGCGACTACATAAAATTAGCCGCACACTTTACAAAGCTAATAGAAAGTCCGGCTCTTCGAAATGAATATGGTAAACTAAACAAAGAAAGTGTAAAAGCTTTCTCAATCGAAAATACAATTCAAAAAACTATCTTAGTGTATAATTCTCTATTATGAGGCTGGCAAAATGAAATTAATTATAATCGACGGACATGCATTTGTATTTAGAGCCTACTTTGCTTTTCAAACGGCTAATCTAACTAATTCGATCACAGGCAAACCAAGTGGAGCAGTATTTGGTTTTTTTAAAATGCTATTCAAAATTATAAACGACTTCAAGCCTACCCATATTGCAATGCCATTTGATCCGGGAACACCTCTTGAAAGATCGCAGGTATTTGCAGCATACAAAGCCCAGAGAAAACCAATGCCAGAAGACTTGAAGCCTCAAATCAGTGAGGTAATCGACATTACCCGTGAACTAGGTTTTCCAGTTATGCAAATGGCAGGGCACGAAGCGGATGATATAATTGGAACTCTATGTAAAAAGTTTGGAACAAAGAAAAATGAAATCTTAATTTTTTCAGGAGATAAAGATTTATACCAGACTTTAAATCCAAATATTAAAATGTATCGTGGAACAAAAGGTGCTACCGAGTTTATCGAGATAGACGAGAAATGGGTGATGGAGAATATCGGTATTACCCCCGAACAAGTGACTGACTATATGGGAATCGTGGGCGACAGCTCGGATAACATCCCCGGAGTAAGTGGAATAGGAGAAAAAGGTGCAGCGAAGTTAATCGCAGAATACAAAAACCTTGAAGGGATTTATAAGAACTTAGAGAATATAAAAAATCCATCTCTTAAAGAGAAATTAATTAAAAACAAGGACAACGCTTTTTTATCTAGAAACCTTGCGACACTACGTTGCGATCTAGAAGTTGATTTCAAGCCAGATGATTTAGTTCTGCCAAAGTATTTAGACTTAGATAAAATCATGCATTTTAAGACAAGAGGCTACAACCGGTTATACTCAGACCTTGCGAAACAGGCAGGAATTAAAGCAGAGCCAAAAGCTAAAGGAGACAAGGATTCCGATAATAAAGAAATTCTAGTTGAGGATACATCTAATAATGCGAAAGGTAAATATATAAGAATCAAGACTGAGCCAGAGTTAATCAAACTAGTAAAAGAATTTCAGAAGTCTAAATTGTTTTGTGTAGATACGGAAACAACCTCAGTAGACCCAATGCTTGCAGAGCTTTTAGGCGTTGCGCTCAGTAAAGAAGAAGGAACTGGTTATTATATTCCAATAGCTTATAGCCAATCTTTGTTTGCAAGTAATTGCCTTCCGTTAGAAACAGTGGTTACTCATATTAAACCGCTTCTCGAAAACCCGAAGATAGAAAAAGTCGGTCAGAATATCAAATACGATATGATTGTTCTACGTAATCACGGAGTAGAAGTAGAAAATGTAACCTTCGATACAATGCTTGCGAGTTATTGTATTCAACCCGGTTCAAGACGACACGGAATGGATGATTTAGCGGAAGATTATTTAGAATATAAAACAATTACTTATGAGGAGCTAGTTGGTTCTGGTAAGAAAAAACAAGACTTATTTAACGTTGATCCTGACAGGGTAACAGAATATGCAGCGGAAGATGCTGATATAACGCTCAGGCTTTATCACACTCTCAAAAAAGAATTAAAGACAAGTGAAGCAGAGAATACTTTTTATAAAATGGAAATGCCACTCATGCCTGTCCTCATGGACATGGAGATGAAAGGAATTGCGATTAACGCACCGTATTTCAAAACTCTATCTACGAAGTTCCAAAAGCAAATTGAGAAATTAGAAAAGAGAATTCACCTTCATGCTGATAAAACTTTTAACATAGCATCAACCAAAGAACTTCAAAAAGTTTTATTCGAAGAATTAAAATTACCCGCAGAGAAAAAAACACAAACCGGCTACTCAACAGATCATAGTGTTTTAGAAACTTTACTCGGAATGCATCCAATCATTGAGGATTTACTAGAGCACAGAAAATATACCAAACTAAAGTCAACATATATTGACACACTCCCCGCATTGATTCATCCAAAGACAAAGAGAATTCACACCAGCTATAACCAGACGATAGCCGCTACAGGTAGACTTTCTTCGACAGACCCTAACTTACAAAATATTCCAATTAAAGACGAAGAGGGAAAATTGATTCGACAGGGATTTATTCCGGAAAATAAGGATTACCTGCTACTGAGTCTTGACTACTCTCAAATCGAATTACGCATTATGGCGCATTTTGCTGACGATAAGAATATGATTGCAGCTTACAAAAAAAATGCAGACATTCACAATGAAACCGCGCAAGCCTTATTCGGAGTTTCCGCAACGGAAATCACTCCCGAAATGAGAAATAAAGCAAAGATTGTAAATTTCTCCGTCATATACGGAGTAACCGCTTATGGTCTAAGTCAAAATCTAAAAGTATCCAGACAAGAAGCAGGAACTTTCATTGACAAATACTTTTATCAATTCCCCGGTGTAAAAAAATACATGGAAAATATTTGTGCAAGCTGTGAAGAAAAAGGATATGTAGAAACGATCACAGGTAGAAGACGTTATATTCCTGAAATCAAATCTTCCCGCAGGCAAGAACAAGAAGGAGGAAAGCGGATAGCCATCAATAGCCCCATCCAGGGAACGAGTGCTGACATGATTAAGATCGCCATGCTTTCTATTCATGAAAAGCTCGAAAAGAAAAAACTCAAATCTAAACTCATCATGCAAGTTCATGACG
Organism: Leptospiraceae bacterium; assembly: GCA_031368925.1. Classification (GTDB taxonomy): domain Bacteria; phylum Spirochaetota; class Leptospiria; order Leptospirales; family Leptospiraceae; genus UBA2033. The sequence continues at coordinate 1,039 of JANMOF010000335.1, read as the reverse complement.
AATTAGTATTTGAAGTTCTTAAAAAAGAAAAAGATACAGTTTATGATCTTGCCAAAAAAGAAATGGAAACTGCACTCAAACTAAAAGTTCCAATCATCGCTCAGGGAAAATTTGGAGAAAACTGGGATGAAGCACACTAATTTTTTTTAAAATTTGATAAAAAAAGCTTTACAGTATCTCGATTTGAGATACTGTAATTTTTGTGCATATTATTAGTTGGAAAAAACTTTCTGATTTTATTGAAGATTATCCGACTGCTGAAAGTTCTTTAAGAAGCTGGCACAGGATTATTAAAGAATCGGATTTTTTTAACTTTAATGAGTTAAAAATGACTTTTCGGACAGTGGATCAAGTTGGTAATTTGACTGTTTTTAATATAAACGGAAATCATTTTAGATTAATAACCGCCATTCATTACAACCGACAGAAAGTATACGTGCGAGATATTTTAACTCATACAGAATATGACAAAAACAAATGGAAGGAGAGATAAATCATGATTGCAGAATTAGAAAAAGTGAAAGCAAACTGGAAGGAAGTAAAAGATTTTTTATCTGTTCCACACTCAAAAAAAGAATACAATAAAATTGTATCATTGCTAGATTTAGTAATAGATGAAGTAGGGAATAAAGAGAATCATCCGCTAGCACCTCTCCTTGAAGTTCTAGGGAGTTTAGTAGAATCCTACGAAAAAGAGCATTTCAAACCGTTAGACGCAAAGCCAATCGAAGTTTTAAAATTTCTTATGGAAGAGCAGAACCTTTCACAAAAAGATATGAAACAACTAGGAAGCCAGGGAGTAGTCTCAGAAATTCTAAGCGGCAAACGAGAATTAAACGTTCGCCAGATAAAAGAACTGAGCAAGCGATTTGGAGTGTCGCCTGCTGTGTTTATTTAGAGGTAACATTGTCATCCCCATTATGCTGCGACCCTAGGAAGCAGCATTGAGTTTTCTTTTCTGTCGGGGGTCTCAAGAACTAATTTTTTTTTAAGGATACACCTCGTTAGTCAAGTTTCCAGCACCGGTAATTAGCTGAAC
>JANMOF010000333.1:0-30001 GCA_031368925.1 Leptospiraceae bacterium | reverse complement strand
GTTTCTTTAGCGGTATATAGGGCTTTATCGGCACGAGAGATAAGGTCTAATTCATTTTCCTCCTCATATGTATATGATGCAACTCCAATGCTAACTGTAACAGTAATCTGTTTTTCATTAATTTTCACGGGGTTATCTGCTAGGTTTGCTCGAATTCTTTCTAATGGTAAGAAGGCTTCTTCCGAATTACAATTTGGAAATAGTATTGCAAATTCCTCTCCTCCTATCCGGGCAACTGAATCACTGGAGCGACAATTCTCAGTCATGATTGCTACTACCGCACGCAGAACATCATCTCCAGAAAGATGACCATAGCTATCATTGATTGATTTAAAATGATCTAGATCTAGGACGGCTAATGTGTATACTCTGCCATTACGTCTTGCTCGTTCATGTTCAGCATGTAGAATAGGCAAGAATGCGCGTCTATTAATAAGACCAGTCAAAGGATCATGCTCTGCCGCAATTTGCCATATTTTACTCGATGATTCACTTAATACCAACTGATGGTTTTGTAGTGTTATCCCTAAGATTGTAAGAGAAGTCGAGAAGACAAACGCCATTAGCCGGAAGTTTGAATCCAATGGATCTGGAGTAATAAAAGGTCCCACATTATGCGCGGTTGCCGCAATGATGCCTATTAGTGTTAAAGCACTGATACTTACTACCCCGAGAATACGAACGTTAAACGACAGGATGAGTATAATAGGAAAAATAAAAAATACCATTCCCGGTAAAATAGTAAAACCTAAACAGAGGAAAATTAATAAGCTTGTAGATGTTCCGGCTAACCAGTATAATTCCTTTCGACTTAGAATAGACTCATTCATCCAACTTTGATAAATTGGGTAAATGAGTAAAATTCCAAGGCTATCGGCAAGAATGAGCATACGGGTAAATGGGATTATCCGGTCTATAGCGATAAATCCCCCGATAGCCATATTACTTGATACAATAATGCTTGTTATAAATGTAGTAGCAAGGCAAACCCATAAACTAAATGGAAGTAAATCGTGTGTTTGCCGCAACCCCTCAGGTAAGAAGCGCTTTAGAAAATAAGTGGCGATGAATCCAGCTAACCCGTCTGCAAAGGAACTAATTGCAGTATGTAAAAATGGATTTGTTCCCGTGCTTTCTGCCATTCCGGGGTAGTTAGAAGTAAAGCTTGCTAAAAAAATAAATGGAAATGCTTTACATCCCCAGCGATGACACATCACCAGTGCAATTCCAGAAGGTAACCAGAGAAGAGTTATATTGCCCGGATCGAGTGAAAATAAAGCCATCCCAAAACGGGCAAGTAGGTAATACAAAAAACCAAAGGCGGATAATGGTAATATATCCGCTTTTTTAAATACTGAAACAATCGACTGAAAAATTTTAGTCAATGAGTCCGAGTTCGAACGCAAACTTAATCATAGCCGTTGCTGCTGCTTCTTTCGGAAATGGATGTTCTAAGTGTGCAGAGCCAAAACGCATGTTCTTTGGAAATGGACTATAAGAAAGATCCCAGTGATGACCGTGAAGCATTGCGAGATCAGTAGCCATAGGAGTAGCAAGCTTAGCGCCATTTTGTGTTACCTGCATGTCGTTATTTGCATCGTATTAATTTAGTTCCATCACTCCTTGCATTTGGAAATAGGGAACTTCGGTTACTGTCGTTGAGCCGCTGATATTAAAAATAGGAATGTTCATTTTATCAATTTCTTTTAAATGCTTCTGAAGGAATTCCTGGCGGTAAGTCGTTGTTATCGCCTCGACTGCATCTTTAATATGATATTCATCCAGTCTTCTAACTTTGTCGCCGAGGTTAATCATGGGGTTTACTACTTTTAACATTTCGGTGAGGTTTTTTATAGCAGCCATATCTGCATTTTTAATAGATGCAAAAATATTGTCGGCTAACGGCGAACCACCAGGAGCACCAGCCCAATTGAAAATACAACGGATTCTATCTTTTAATTCAGGCATCGCGATTAGAGCTGTGAGCAAGTCAGGCATACCCTTACTGTAACAGATTACAAAAATATCTTTAGGAGCCTTGCCTTTTGTAATTACTTTTGCGTTTGCATCTAGACCAATTCCTTTTTCTACAGCGTTTCGTATATCGTTGACATTAGCCTCACAACCTCTCATTGGATGAGAATCAGATTGTAGAATCTTGACTTTGTATTTTTTTTCAATAGCCGGAAATGCTTCTTGAAATGCCATTACGGGAAGTAGACCTGTGAGAAGTCCGGGACAAAAAAGAAGAGTCGTATTTTTTAATACAGGATTACGAGCTTCCGGATAATCAATGTTCCACTCTGGTGGTCCGTCATTTCTTAAAAACCTTTCGTAGACTTTTTGTTTTGCAGGACGGTTGTCTTTTCCGAATAGAGGCTTTTCAGTTGCTGCTTTCATCGCGATAGGATCCTGGATTGCTTCGTTGATAAAAATATTGCGCCATCTTTTCGCGCAAAATTCTTTTACTTCCGGGTCAGTGAATGCCCTCGATCCTTTTTGTATTTTAGCCAGGACTTTATTTAAGGCTGCTGAAAATTGATGCTCGGTATTTATTTCTTTGGTTTTTGTCATACTTCATCATTTAGAAAAATGGATTTTTTTTGTCATGCAAGAAATTTTTATTCAATTGTTTTTTTTATTTTCAAATCAATCCTTTTTTCAGGGAATTTAAGATAACCGTCTAGCATCCTAAAAAAATACCCTGCATCAAGTCCAAATCTCTCCGGCAAAATGAGAATATGCGCACCGGTCATACTTAAATTCCAGCCAATTTTTTTGTAGATTTCTTTTATCGTTTTATCCCGCCTTCCTTTACTCACAAACAGATAACGAGTAGTATCCTCCGGGTTGATTAGGTTTATGAATACAGCCATGTTACTATGCCATTCATCAGAGTAAATCTTCCTGATATTATCCCATCGTAAAATATAAGAATAATTTTTAAACCCGATTCGCATTCCATCAAATTCAAAGACTAAGTATTCTCTCGCAAGAAATCCAAACAATACCCCGAGAAAAACAAGAAAGCCAATCAAAGCCAAGCATAGGGTTGCAATTAAAAATAGTAAATTAATTTTTACAAAATAGGCAAGAAAAGAGCCTAAGAAGAAGAGGATAATCGACATTACATAATACTTGCTTTTATCTATTTGAAATTTTTTTCCACCTTCGATTGAAACAGAACCGGCATTAGCCTTAATTTGTTTTTCGAATACCCTCTTTCTCCATGCAAAATAAACAAACGTAAAAAAAGATAGTCCAAAAAGTCCAAGACAACCAATACCAAGATTTCTCTCGTCAGCAGTCTTACCGTTTAACGAGATAAAACCTCCGAGTATACTAAACGCAAAAGATACAAGAAGTAATAAGGCTGTTTGGAAATTCATAAGTCTACTTTCTCTTTCATTCTGAGTTTAAATTTTTCTAGTAATTTTTTTTCTTCTACTGATTGCCCAAATAGTAGAGAGCCAATGATTCCGCTTAGGAAAATGAGTGGAATTCCATAGGCTGCCCAAAACCACGTATAACCGCCATCATCCCCCAAATACAAATAGCAACCAATCCCCCATACAAGTCCAAGGCTTATACTTATAACAGCTCCCGTGCGGGATGCTTTATCCCAATAAAATCCAGCAAGTAAAGAAAATGAAAGTGCGGCTATTGGGATGTTTGCGAGAATGAGTTTGTTTAAGATTTTATCTACAAAGATATTTCCCAAAAGCCAGGAGATGACTGCAAATGCAAAGTAGATTTTCATACTTCCGATATAGTCTTTTCCTAGTTTTGGATTCTTTGCGGATAATAAATAGTCACCTACGAGCATAGTAGTAAGAGCACTCCAAATTCCGGAAAGAGTTGTTGCCGCAGCAGCGAATAATACTGCGAATGCGACAGACTTCAGTCCAGTCGGAAAATACATTTTTATAATATAGGGAATTCCTTCTTCGGGGTTAATTCCTATTACTCCATTGATTCGTAAAAAAGTAAGAGCAAGTATCGGAAAAGAATAAAGTAAAAAAACAATCACGCTAGAAATTCCAACTGCGATAAAAGCGGTTTTCTCAGAAGCAGCGGCAAATATCTTTTGTCCATACCAGGGTGCTGCGATATAAGTAAACATCGTAAGTAGAATAAGAGAAGCGATATAACGAATCGGCAGTGCGTTAGACGATTCGGGTGGAAATACTCTAACGATATCTTCGAATCCGGCATGAGTTTGAGAGTAGGAAAAATAAAAAATCATTGGGATAATAATCACTGTTCCAATAAATCCCATTATATCTGTGGAGATAACAGAGACTAGCCCGCCACGAAGAGTCATAAATAGAACAACCCCTACAAGACAAGCGCTTACTATGTAGGAGTTTATCTCCGGCACGAAAGGCTGAAATATCACAGTCATGGATTTAACATAAGTAGCACTAAATCCGATCATAGCGAGGATTAGAAAAATGCTTGCCGTGCGTCCAATAGTGTTTCCGTATCTCAGGGTAAATAATTCGGCAACACTCATTCCATTTAGCTTCTTCCATTTTTTGGCGACTGTAAATGTATAAAATCCCAGTCCAAAAAGAAATACAAACGGAAGTGTTAGTCCCCATATACCTGTCGTATAGCCGGCGGCTGAGAAGCCGAGCAAAGTGGAAGTATTAAACTCTGTCATCACAAGAGTTGCGACTAATGCAAATAAACCGGTTTTACGGTTTGCTAGCAGGTAAGAAGAGTCGTCTTTGACTTTTTTGGATTCTCGTAGACCTACGAAAATAAATCCTAAGAGTATGATAGTAAAAATTGCTATGTCCATAATTGTTTCCTTTTAAATATTAGATTTGTTGAAAAATTATCTGTCAGTTCGAGCGGTAGTCGAGAACTACTTGTGGACAATGCTTGTTTTATTTGTAGTTCTCGATTGACACTCGAACTGACGCTTGTGCTATTGTTCATCCATTTTAATTCTTCAACAACTCTACTCGAATGTATCGTGAGTTCCTTTGTAAATTTTAAAAAAACGGGGGATAAAGGTATATAAAATATAAAACTCGGTAATGATTGATATTAAAAGTAAAGGGGCTAACACAAATTGATTTATAAGTTCTATTTTATACCCATAAAGTTGAAGTAGTGGAGGAATCTTAGAAAGAATAAAATTAAATTCATAAAGACCGAGGATTATAAAATTAAGTGCTGTTCCCAGTTTTGCAATTTTATTCGGTTTTACTTTGAACTCAATTTTCTTCCATACTAGAAGAATTGGAATGGAAGCGAGTTGGAGAATGTCTCTGGCAAATACCAAGTAGACGTAGAAGGGGGCTACCGAGTCTGCCAGAAGTAAATGAGTAAAGAATGCGATTACTACCAATTTGTCGGCGACTGGATCTAGAATTGCGCCTAGACTGGAAGTTTGATTTAATTTGCGCGCAAGATAGCCATCAAAAAAATCAGTCAGTAGAAGGATTATAATGCAAAGCATTGCAAGTGCAAATTCGGATTTTTCTAAAAAGTAAATGGAAGGGAATATTAAAAAAATTCTGGATAAAGTTAAAAGATTGGGCACGAGAAATAATTGTTTCATACTAATTGAGCAATTTACAAATTTAGGTTTTCTATGCAATTCATTTTAAAAAATCCTATTAAGGATAGCTAGAATTTTAGTTAGATTAATAGGACAGTTTCATTGTAATAGTTTTTTACTTGCCTTTTGAAGAAAGATTGATACCGTGCGGGAATGGATACCCCTTTAGGAATTAACGTTTCAAACGGAAACAATTATAATGTAATCATTGCAGAGGATACTTTTACAGATAGAAATTTATTGAAGCGTTTTTTGCAAGCCTCTCAATTCAATATTCTTGCAGATGTTCCCAATGGAGATGGCGTACTTGATTATCTGATGTATTCCAGTCCCGTTCCTGATATTCTTTTTCTAGATTACCAGATGGAGCCTAAAAATGCAATTGAAACTATAAGAGAGATTAGACCGTCTCACCCAGGAATGATGATTGTAGTGGTTACAGGTAATACGAATAAAGAAATCATTGCGGAGCTTATTAAATTTAAAATAAATTCTTATATCTTAAAACCAATTAATAAGAGTAATCTAGATGAAAAATTGATTCAACTCTTGGGCAGAAAAGATTTAGTAGTAAAGTCCAAAGTGGTTACTAAAAAAAATGCAATAAAAGTAGAAGAACTCAGTATTCCTCCTTTGCCTGCGGTTGCTCATAAAGTATTATTATTTGAAGCAAATACAGTAAGCGGCAGTGGCGAATTAGAACAGATTATACTCCCTGATAAATCTATCTGTGCTGACTTGCTTCGCATTGCGAATTCAGCTTTTTATGCAAGATCATCCAAAGTGCAAACGATAAAAGATGCGATTACGCTTTTGGGTTTAAAGACAGTTAAGAATATTGTAATGCTTCAATCTAAAAAATACATTTCTCGAAATCTTACATACTCGGATATTTTTAAGAAACATCTTCTCGAATTACCAATATTAGCCGCACTAGTTGCTTTTGATCTTTCGGTTCCATTTGGTTTGAAATCGATTCGAGAAGAATTATTTCTTCTCGCGATGATGCGTAAAATTGGAATGACCATTCTTGCTCTGAACAACCCTCAAGTGTATACAGAAATTTTAAATCAATATGCAAGTGGACCGAGTGATCTTGCAAAATTTGAGAAAGATGAATTTGATGTGAATCATATAGATGTCGGAATGCATATTTTCAAAGTCTGGAAAATGCCACCTGTATTTTTAAGAATGATGAAAAATCAAATTTTTACAATGGAAGAGTTTGCGTATGCTGATAATTTTGATAGAATTCTTAGAGCGGGAGATGTGATCGCGAGGAAAATACTAAATATCCCCTTACTTGGTTCAGAAATAGAAATGGCGCAAGCAATTTTAAAACATTATACAGCACCTGAAGATACAATGGAACTTTTCGGAGAAGACTATTATGAATCAATTAAATCACACCCATTCTTTGATGCTATTTCTCAATGAGCGATATATATAAATTATTCTTTGATAGCCTGCCCGGCGCGGTAATCATTGCAGATAAGGATGCTAGGTTTATCGATATTAACCCCGCTTTTTGTAATCTATTAGGCTACTCGTATGAGGAACTTCTAGGAAAAGATTATACTTTCTTTACTCATCCAGATGATTTGGCTGCGAGCAGTAGAATGACGATAGCCACAGCAAATTCAAGCGGGGACAAATATTTTTTAGAAAAAAGATACATCACTAAATCAGCTAGCATTTTATATGCCAAAGTAAATTTTAGAATCGTGAGGGATAAAGAAGGACATCATAAATTTTATATCACCGAAGTATCGGATGTATCCGCAGAAAAAGCACTTGAAAGGAAAATGCAAAATACAGAAGCAACTTTTCAAGCAACCTTTAAGGCTATTCCTGATTTGATGTTCCTGTCGGATGCGGATGGAGTATATCTTGATTTTAAAGCAGAAAAGAAATCTGAATTGCTTCTTCCACCCGAACTGTTTTTAGGAAAAAATATTCGTCAAGTGTTGCCGCCTGATCTCGCTTATCGCTTTGTAGATTTTATGCAGAAAGCCTACGAAACGAACGAGCTACAGGTATTCGAATACGAACTTTTTATAAACGGGGCAATCAATCATTATGAAGGAAGAATAGTTGTTACTGAAAATCAAAATATTCTTACCATTGTTCGGAACATAACAGAGCGTAAACTCTCTGAGAAAGCACTCATTCTTGCAAAAGAAAAATCGGAATTAGCAAACAAAGCAAAATCTAATTTCTTATCTATGATGAGCCATGAGATAAGAACTCCTTTAAATGGAGTTATAGGGGCGTCATCTCTTCTTGTGGATACCAAATTAAGTGAAGAACAAAATGAATTAGTGGCTACAATGGTCAGTAGTGGCGAATCATTATTAACCATTGTCAACGATATTTTAGATTTTTCAAAAATAGAATCAGGTAACGTTGTTCTAGACCCGGAACCTTTTTCTTTAAAAGACTGTATACAGGATGTTCTGATGATATTTATACCTAAGGCTATAAAAAAAGATTTAACGATTGGGCATAAAATCCAAGAAGGAATTCCTGAAATTATTTTTTGTGATAAAACACGGTTGAGGCAAATACTGATAAATCTCGTTGGCAATGCAGAAAAATTTACAAACCAGGGCTTTATTCAAATAGAGGCTAATAGCAAATTGCAGAATGAAGATGAGTATAAAATTGAAATTACGGTTCAAGATTCTGGAATAGGAATACCGATTGAAAATCTGGATGTAATATTCGAGCCATTCATGCAGGCAGATGTATCTATTTCAAGAAGGTTTGGCGGCACAGGACTTGGGTTATCAATTTGTAGAAAAATCTCTCAAAGTATGGGCGGCGATATACGCGTTGAGAGTAAGCAACGAGAAGGAAGTAAATTTATATTTACGTTTCAGTGTAAGGAATTTAAAGAAAAATCCTTATTATCCGCAAATTCAGATTTTCCTGCCTCTGGCAAAATTGTTTTTAAGAGTTCAGAAAAAATCTCGCTTAAAATCTTAGTTGTAGAGGATAATATTATTAACCAAACTATTATGGTGCGGATGCTCGAGCGATTAGGTTATTCATGCGATACAGCAAATGACGGCTTTGCTGGATTCAATGCTGCAAAGAATAATGATTATGATTTAATTTTAATGGATATTCAAATGCCAGGAATGGACGGCTTTGAAACTGTAAGACGTTTATTGGACATTGGAATACATAGTAAAACTATTGCCGTAACAGCATCGGCTACACTTGAAATAAAAGATGAAGTATTTCGGACGGGGTTTCATGATATGATCACGAAACCAGTTCGTCCGGCAATTCTAAAAGAAGTAATTTCGAAATGGTTCTTCTTATAGAACAACTCTACTGAGTAGCTTTACTAACTATGAGTTAAATCATAAGTTTGAATTAACGAACGAAAGAATCTTCCTTGACAAAGCTATGTATTTTTAGAAAGTCGAATCATCGTGCGATTTTTGATTCAAAAAGCAGTGCTTAGTTCAATTATCATCTTTGCAATTCTATCGCAAAGTTTGATTTATGACTCCGGGCTTTGTTACATGAGAAAGTTTAGACAAGTCTGCACTTGTAATCACAATTCGCAAAAGGAAATTCATGCGAAGCCTTCTTCTAAAACCGATTGCCATGAAATAAAAAAAGCAGTCCATGTTTGTTCTTGTAAGAAAACCAAGAACCCCAACGAGCTTTCCAATCTTCTAAAACAAACTTTTTTTCTCACAACGAATACACTTTCTGATCTTTCTGTTCAACTAACCTCTTATAAATTTCTAATTTCCAATTCTATTTCAAATCTCCAAGGCTACGAGCTACTACTGATTAAACCCCCTCGACTGAGTTAGGGCTAAGACCAGCCTCTACGGGCGATACAAAAATCCCCCGATCCCCCTTTACGAAAGGGGGCGACTCCTAAACCCCCTTTTGCAAAGGGGGACAAAGGGGGATTTCCTGCGCTCGTTTTAAAAAAGAACACCAATTACAAGGCATAATCTTGTATGCCACAAAATTAAGGCTAATAATGAATAGCCATAAAAATCGAGGAAAAATTTTATGAAATCAAAATATCTAATTGGACTAATGTCCTTACTATTAACTATTTCTTGTAGCCTGTCTACTGGCACAGAAAAGAAAAATGCAAAGAATGATAATCTTTCCATATTGGGACTTGCAAGTCTACTACCTAAAACGTCAAGCGAAACATCTTACGTATTAGTTCCTAACGCAGATACAACCATGCCGTATTTGAGTGTGATTTCTCATAGCGGAGGAACAAATACTTTTAAGAATAACGTCACACTGGAATCCAACCCGGGAGATACAACTGCAACGGCTAACGACCATATATTTGTAAATGTGAGCAATGCAAATAAAGTGGCTGTGTTAAATATAGATAGTTCAGGAGCAAGGCTTGCGAAGTATATAGACGCAGGTAAAAATCCAGTTCATATCTACCAGGATCCAGCAGGAAAAATTTGGGCTATGAATGATGGGACATCCGGTGTGGATACTGTCAATTCGGCTTGCAATGCTTCTAGTGTAGGTTCTGTTACAATCATACAAGATGGGGTTAAGGGGGCAGTCGATGCGGATACTGCCAGTTTGCTCAAACATCTTTGTATTGGTAAGGGGCATCACAAGGCAATATTTACGACTAGCCCTAAACGTGCCTTCATAAGCAATATTACCGAAAATAGTATTTCTGTAGTTGATAATGAACCTACTAGCAGCACCTACTTAACTGTAATCAGCACTCTAAGTTTAGGAACAGGAGCAGGTCCTCATGGATTTAGCTATTCTTCCATGTCCGGCAAAGTGTATATATCCGCTCAGACGGCTGGGACTGTAATCGCTGTTAGCCCTTCTAGCTTGACTACAGAAACAATTGCAACGACTAAGTCAGGTCCTTCCGTTGCATCACCTACCGGTCAATACATTGCTCTTCCAGGAAAAGATACAACGACAGATACAAGTCATGTCATAGGGAAGATCACAATTCTAAATGCATCTACTCATGCTTTTACAACTACGAGCATAACAGATGTTAGCCCTGACCATATGATGTTCAGCTCGGATGGGAAACGTCTTTATGTAATTTCAGCACAGGCAGGAACCGGTAATCAATTAACGAATCTAAAACAAAATGTTTTACTTGTTTACGATTCGTCCAATCTTCCGAGTTTAACTTTGCTTACCGAGGTTGTAACCGGTGATGCAAAGACAGGGCATAGACATATTGCATCGGCAAGTCACGGTTCGATGATGCATCTGTTCGTTCCTGCGGGCGATGGGTTCCTGTATAGTGTTGATTCTACTTCGAATACAGTTACGCAAAAGTTGGAACTGAAAGGAAGTTTTAGCAATGCGTTTTTTCATACTCTCGGATCTGCACCAACTCATTCGCATTAAAATTTCTTAGGAGAAAAAAATGAAAGTATTAGTTTCTGTTTTAGTAATATTGGTATTCGGTTGCACAGAAAAAAGTGATGATGGTAAACGAGAGTTAGCTGCACTTGCAGTTTTAAGTCAGCTTGTCAAATCATCAGGCACGGCTACTTCCACTTCTACAAGTTGCACATCTACTTTTAGCTGTGCAACCGCTCCGAGTTTTTCTACTCTTGCTACGGCAGGAACTACTACTAGCTGTGCATTGTCGGGATGTCATACAACTGCGTCCCAACAATCCGGCTTAGATATAACAGATTATAATTCTGTAAAAGCATTTACCAATTCAGGGAATCCCTGTTCGAGTCGAATTTACTCAGCTATAACGACAGGCTCCATGGTTGGAAATTCCAACGCAAAAATCAAAGAAGCGGTATACTGCTGGATAGCCGGTGGATCAAACAAATAAATGGAGAACTTATGTTTACAAAAATAAAATATAGTATAGCAATACCTTTCGCATCGGTTTTGCTTTTTCTAAATCTTAGCCTTACTGCGCAAAGTCATGAAGGACATAATGACAAGAAACCTCAGATTTTAGAAAATCCTTCAACTCCAACTAAGCAGGTTAAAGAAGTAAGAAATGAAAAAGAAGTAAAGACTATCCCTGCGAAGGATTCGACAGAAGCAAAAGAAGTAAATCCAAAACCAGTGGAGACAATAAGTCCAGAGCCAGTAGACCAAAAAGAAAAATCAAAAGAGGAAAAAGCGGATACTTCTAATAATCCACATTCTCATACTGGCGTGCTTACAACACCTGCTGGGCTTATGCTTCCGCATGTTTCCAAATCGAATGATTGGATGGTGGATTATCTTTATATGAATATGGAAATGCGCTCTTTGTATAACGGCAGTAAAGTAGAACCAAACAAATACCTAGCGGGTATCGAGTATAATCCGACAGTCGGAACAATTCCTGCAAGCCAGGCGACGACTGGAACTGTTCACAATCATACTGGAACGACTACTGCTTCGACTGCACCTGACCCATTTCCATCTTACTATATAGCATCTCTCAACCCAAATCCCTATCGCTATATGTCAATGCCGGTTTCTATGAAGATGGAGATGACAATGATTAGCCTTATGAAGAATATAAATGATAAAATGGCTATCATGGTGATGCTTCCTTACTTAAATAATAGTATGCAAATGCTTTCCGGGAATTTAGAAAAATCTTTTATGAGAACGCAGGGAATAGGGGATATAAGCGTTAACCTCTACTATAAGCTCCTAGAAAAAGAATCGCACACAGTCAACTTGCAATTTGGCGTTACTCTGCCTACAGGCTCAATAGATGAAAAAAACCAAATGCCTCTGATGGGAAAAATAAAATCACCTTATAATATGCAACTTGGAACAGGGACTTATAACACTATTCCAGGAATTAGTTATACGTTTACAAAGGGTAAGTTTAATCTGGGTAGCTTTGGGCAAATCACTCTTCGAAATGGAAAGAACGATAGCGGCTACAAGTTTGGAAATCGTTATGAAGCATCTCTCTGGACTTCTTACGCGGTGCTGGATTGGTTAGCTCCGACCTTACGCATAACGTCCCTAAAATGGGATAATATTTCCGGTGCTGATTCCAGTCTAGATCCGACGATGGATCCGCAGAATGATCCGAACCGCCAGGGTGGACGAAGAATTGATTTACTCGCAGGGGTTAATTTCTATTTGCCGTCTATCTCCGAAAAGATGAAAGCAGGACTTGAATTTGGAAAGCCTTTATACCAACACCTAAACGGACCACAACTCGGGGCTAACACTTTGTTTAACTTTCGTTTCCAGGCTTCGTTTTAAGACTTATCGAACCAGTTTATTTTATAGAGGTCATGTCTGCGGGATTTTAGATTGCGGACACTGCCCTGGGTCTTTAATTGTTTGAGTAAGTCTAAATCCAAATCCACTACTAGCGTCATCTCGGTATTAGGCGTAGCTTCGGCGGCTATCGCATCGTGAGAGAATGCAAAATCAGAAGGTGTGAATACTGCCGATTGTGCGTATTGAATGTCCATATTTTCTACGTCGGGTAGGTTTCCTACACTTCCAGAAATTACAACGTAGCATTCATTTTCAATAGCGCGTGCTTGTGCGCAGTGGCGTACACGTAAGTATGCGTTCTTAGTATCGGTAGAAAAAGGAACAAACAAAATATCCATTTCTTGCTCTGCGAGGATACGCGGCAACTCGGGAAACTCCACATCAAAGCAAATTAAAATTCCAATTTTACCAACATCGGTTTCAAATATTTTGACTTTATTTCCGCCCTGCACTCCCCAGTAGTTTTCTTCGTCGGGGGTAACATGGATTTTATACTGCTCTTCCCAGGTTCCGTCTCGCCTGAGTAAATACGAAACGTTATACAAGACTTCATCGGTATATACAGGCATACTTCCTGAAATAATATTGATATTATAAGACACGGCGAAGTGTAACATCTCGTTTCGGATTTTCTCCGTGTAATCCGCTAAAGAACGAATTGCATCGGATGGACTTAGCTTATTGTACTTTGCCATGAGGGGAACATTGAAAAATTCTGGAAACAGCACAAAATCAGCCTTATACCCGGCAACCGCATCAACGAAAAATTCAATCTGTTTTAAAAATGCTTCAAAGGATTCGACGGAACGCATTTGCCACTGCACAACGCCCACTCGAACAATAGACTTTTTCCCACCAATGAGATGTTCTTTTTCTTCGTGATAAATATTAATCCATTCAAGAAGAGTTGCATACGTCTTAGAGTCCTTATCCTCAGGAAAATAATTCGTCATAATTTTTCGAACGTGAAATCCATTTGCCAATTGAAAACTTAAAACTGGATCGAAAAGTTCTTTGTCTTTTACGTTCGTGATATATTCCTGCGGAGACATTTCGTTGAAGTGATTTTTATACCCGGGAATTCTTCCGCCGATGATAATTCGACGCAGGTTTAGATTTTGACAGAGTTCTTTTCGTGCATCATACAAGCGCCTACCAAGTCTTAGACCCTGATAGGCGGGGTTAACAAATATATCTACCCCGTAGAGAGTGTCCCCTTCCGGATCGTGGTTTCTGAGATAGCCTTCGCTTGTGATCTGGTCATAGGTATGCTTATCTCCGAAGTTAGAATATTTTACAATCATACTTACGACTGCTGCGACAAGTTTGCCATTATCCTCAATGCAAAATTGCCCTTCTGGAAAATGCTCTAGCTGTGAAAAAAATTCATCCTTCTTCCACGTTCCGCCTGCATTCGAGTAAACCATATCCATGATTTCTTTAATGCTTTCATAATCAGACGGGCGTGTGTTTCTAAGTTTTAGTTTAAGACTAGTCGGCTTTATTTTGTTTAGAGGCTTGACTATTTTCTTTTCGGTAGATTTTTTTTTACTTTTTTTCTTTCCAGTGTTTTCCATAAAATCCTATTTTAAAAATTCAAAAAAGAAGCTCATTTGCTGTGGCGCGATTCTATTTAGAAATTCTGTTGTCTTTGCCATTACGCCGGGGATAACGTGGAGTTCGTCTCGTTTGATTCCGTAAATTAATTCACGGATTACATCCTGTGGAGTTGACATTAAAAATTCGGGAATTTCTTTTTTATCTTTGAATCCGTATTGAGGAGACTGCATCATCGGAGTTTTAGTAAAGAACGGATAAAGATTAGTAACCCTAATTTTTGTAGCCGTTAGCTCCTCACTGAGCGCTTCTCCAAACGCGCGTAGTCCATGCTTGGTAGAGGAATAGGTAGCAAGTCCCGGAGAAGATACGAAGGAAGCTACAGAGGCAATATTTACAAGATGTCCTGAATTTCGCTTACTCATATCTGTGAGGAAAAGTTTTGTTAGCCGTATTGGTGCTAAGAGGTTGACAGCGTATTGCCTCTCCCATTCAACCTCGGGTGTGGTTAAGAATGGTCCGATGCTCGCAATACCAGCATTATTCACCAGAATATCTATCTCGATATTCTTAGCTTTGATTGTATCGTATACATTTTTACAACCTTCAGCCGTTGAGAGATCACTCACAAAGGAAAATAGAATCTGGTTTTTATTTCCTGTCTTGTCTTCTAATTCTGTAAGTGCTGCCTGGTTTAAATCTGTCAGGATTAATTTACTTCCCTCGGCAAGAAACTGTTTTACCATTTCTTTCCCCAGTCCACCCGTCGCCCCTGTTATTAATACAATTCGATCTCTTAAAAAACTCATCTTTATTCCTTTAGAAAAATACTCAAAATATATTACGATTAAATTGCGAGGACAAGTCAATAGTTTTACTTTCAAAAGAATTGAAAACTTCCAAAGATTACCACCGATAAAAAAACGATAAAAAATGATATGGATTCAAACCAATTACGAAAGCCCGCGATAGCTCGGCTGTTGGTGAGCGAACAAGCGATGGGAGGACGAACCCACCGTTAGGTGTAGACCATCCTCAGCGCGGGGAACGCTGACTCTCAGCCTTGTGCAAGGCAATTAATACTTTCATTGAACAAAACTCCGCTTACTAAATTCTTGTTTTTAGAGGCTCCCATGTTTGATAAAAATTCTATTCGATTAAATAAATACATTAGCGAAAGCGGAATCTGTTCTAGGCGAGAGGCAGACGAGTATATTGAAGGCGGGCATGTATTTATTAATGGGAAACGGGCTAGGATTGGAGATCAAGTATTTTCTAAAGATAGAGTTATAGTAAATGGACTTGTCATAGAGCCTAAAAAGCGGGATACATCGATTATCCTCGCTTATAATAAACCGGTCGGGGTAGTTAGCACGACAGAGGGAAGCACAAAGGAAAATATTCTAGAGCATGTCAAGCATAGCGAGCGGATATTCCCGATTGGTCGCCTGGATAAAGATTCGCAGGGACTTATTTTTCTTACAAATAACGGTGATATTGTAAATAAAATTCTCAGAGCAGGAAACAAACACGAAAAAGAATACCTGGTTACTGTTGATAAGCCGCTCACTCAGCAATTTATCGAAGGCATGGGAGCGGGAGTTCCTATTCTAGGCGAAGTTACTAAAAAGTGTTTTATCAAAAAAGAAACTCCCTTTATTTTTCGTATAATTTTAATCCAGGGACTCAACAGGCAAATACGCCGTATGTGCGAATACTTTGGATACCAGGTTGTGAAACTCGAACGAATTCGCATAATGAATATTAGCCTAAAAGGAATTCCGGAAGGAGATTGGAGAGAGCTTACTCAACAGGAAATGGAAGGAATTTCTAAACTAATCGAAAATTCTTCCTCCACTCCCACAAATTCTAAACGTAGTAAGAAGCATAAATCGCAAGTGCCTCAAGTAGAAAAACCTGCGGGTAAGGGCAAACCATCCCCGTCTAGACACGTTCTGTCCATAGAAAAAAAATATGCAAATGCAAAGAATCGTTCCACTAAACCAAAAAGAAATGATCCCCGCAATACAACAGAGCGCCCAACAGCCAGTAGACGCGGAAAGAATAGGAAGCGGTAGACTGGCTAGCATTTAATGCGATGACGGTGCTAAAAAGGAATACTTTAAGAATGGAGATTCTATTTATATGAAACGTATACTAATCATTAACCTAATGATATTATTCATTTTATTTTTTATGGCATGTGGGCAAAAACAAAAGGGCGATCCATTTACTATTTCTGATTCGGTAAGACCTAAGCTAACCGCTTATATATTTCTTTATAATTATTTGAATCCCACTCGATATTGTGCTATAGCTCAAATTGGATCTAAATCAGATGATGGAATTGCAGATATTGTGTTTAATTCAACTGATGCGTTATATTCAACGGGTTATGCTTCTGGTGCAATTAAGGATGAATCACACGTTGGTGCATCTGATTTTTTTATAGCCAAACACGATTTAGCCGGCAATCTTTCTTGGATTAAACAATTTGGGAGTTCTTTAAACGACTATGGTTTTACTTTAGCCGTAGATTCAAAAAATAGCGTGTACGTAGCAGGAACGGTTCAGGGTTCTATTGATGGTAACGTGTATGCGGGTAATCTTGATTTGTTCCTTTCTTCTTATGATGCCGATGGAAATAAGAAATGGTTTTACCAATCAGGAACTTCTAGTATGGACATCGCCTATGGACTTACAATTGATAGTTCTAGCAACGCATACATTGTAGGTTCGAGCAATGGTAGTTTAGATGGGAACACAAACTTAGGTGGACAAGATGCATTTATAATGAAGTTTAATTCTTCAGGGACTAGACAATGGACAACCTTGGTCGGAACAATAAGCGACGATCTTGCATTTTCTGTAGCAGCAGACGATAGTGGAAATATCTATGTCGTTGGCACAACGAACGGTAATCTAAATGGAAATATAAATGCTGGTGGCTCTGATATATTTTTAGCAAAGTACAATTCTTCTGGAATTCAATTATGGGCTCGTGTAATTGGGACTGTTGGCAATGATAGTGCCTCTGAAATAGTTATTGATAAGAGTCAGAATATTTATATTGTGGGTTACATAACTGGAAGTCTTAACGGCAACACGCAAGTAGGCGGTAATGATGCAGTGATTTTAAAATATGATGCGTCAGGAACTCAAATTTGGACTCGTCAGATCGGTGGAACTAGTGATGATATATTTCGCGACATTGTCATTGATTCTGAAAATAATCTTATACTTACAGGTTCAAGTAATAGTCCTACTTTAGATGGAAACACAAATGCCGGGGGATACGATGTAATTCTTGCAAAGTATGATCTGAATGGTCAAAAACTTTTAGTAAGATTATACGGAACGGCTAACAACGATTATGGTTTAAGCCTTACCAATGGTCTAAACAAAAATATTTATATTTCTGGACAGACAGATGGAGCATTTACAGGGAATACTTCAAAAGGTAAATTCGATATGTTTGTAATGCCTCTTACAACTAATGGAGATTGTTTTAAATAGAATGAGTAACCCAAACTCACGACTAAGCTCACCGTTAAGGATAAAGATTTTACTTGTTTAAAGCAAGACTCGTATAGTCTAAATCCAATTACCCGCTCGTAGAGACAGGTCTCAGACAGCGTAAGCGTGTCTCTACACGAGAAAATTTTGGGGAGCGAGGAGTATTAAGTGAGATGCAAATAGCGTTAGCGAGAGGATTGATCTCGAAGGAAAAGTCTAGTAGGAATAAAAATTTGTTTGACTTTCATTTGGTTTTAAGGCATTTATTAGATTAAGTTTACTGAGATAAATTATATATTATGCCAACAGTTTTAAGAAGAGGACAATTTAGATTTTATTTTTTTTCTGACGAAGGAAATGAGCCTGGGCATATTCATATAGAAAATCCAGATGGGGATTGTAAATTTTGGCTAACGCCTGTTATGCTAGCCAAGAATAAAGGAATAAAAGGACACGATCTAAATGAAATTGAAAGAATTATTTATGATAATTTAGATCTGTTAAAAAAGGAATACTATGAGTACCATGGTCGAGAATAAGCAGACTGCTGAAGCAATAGCAATAAGAACTTGGGCAGAAAAGAGAATGGTTTTTATTGAATTACATGATGGAAGAATTATTGCGTTTCCTGCTAACCGTTTTAAATTATTAAAAAAAGCTACTGATGAAGAATTAAAAGAAGTAAAGCTTCGTGGTAACTTTGCCCTACGTTGGGAAAAGTTGGATGAAGATATTTCTGTCGAAGGGATTCTAGCAGGACGATTCCAACTTCCTCTTTGAGCATTATTCTATCGAATAAGATATATTTGCCATTCGCTTGTTAATTTTAGAGAAAGATTTCACCCACTCGTAGAGACTGGTCTCAGACCTGTCTTTATACAATCTAGATGAATTCATGTTAAAACAAATTATTCTACAATTGGGATTTCAATGGTAAAGTTTATTAAAATAGATTTATTATTCTCTAGAAAATTTTTTAAATTTGAAATACTGATTTTGCCTTTGTGGTTTCGAACTATTTTATCAACATAGCAAAGTCCTAGACCATAATCGAGAGTATCATACGATTCAAACACGAATTTCGAGAGTCTAAAAAAAGGTTCGAAAATAATATGATGATATTCCGGTGGTATACCTGCTGCCTCTTTGCTATTATTTGTTGGCGAATTTAAAAAAGAAATCTGAAAATTTTTCTTTAGGATTTCAAACAAAATATATACTTTAGAATTTGGTTCAGAAAATTTAAACGCGTTACGAAGTAACTCTTGAATCACTTTTTTAAAATACTCAATATTAATGGAAACGCAATGAGTATTATTTTCAAATTTATTTTCGGATAGTTTTACCTGGTGACCTTTCAAATCTTGGTATTTCTGATTTTCTAAAATTACTTCGTGAAAAATTTTTGGAATCTCGCCTAGTAAGATAGTTTCTCTCAAAAGTTCACGACTTATTACTTTATCAATATCATTTACTATCGAAATTAATTTACTCGATACATCTATATTATCATAGAGCATATCCATGAGACTTTTCTTAATAATGTAATTATCTCCATCTAACTTACTATTTTTTTTTAATCTAGCTGCTAGCGAGGCTAATGTTCCTAGTCCGGCTCCTTGAATTAAATTAGTATTAATATTTGCCATTAGCCCGCTATCAGTCTTATCACTATCTTTCTTTATAAGGCTTTCCTTATATAAATTCCAATTGAGCTGATGCTCATTCCTAATTTCCCTTTCTTTTTTTATATTTTCTTTAATCATTCGCAGTTCTGCAAATTCGAAAGCCTTACTTACTCTATTTACTAATTCAGCATGCTTGAAAGGCTTAATGATATAATCATGAACGCCCTGTTTAAAAAGCTCTACTACCATTTTCACATCCGTATGCGATGTTAATATTATAAAGATTGGTTCGTGACCATGATCAAATATTTTTTGCATCAAATCCGCACCACTCATTTCAGGCATACTAAGATCTGACACTATAACGAGAGTTGGATCTTCCAAAAATAAATTTAGCCCGTCATAGGGATTCGTTGTTGTGATTACTTCAAAATTTTGCTTTTCTAAAGTAACATGAATCAATCCTAAAATTAGTGGATCGTCATCAATTGCTATTAATTTATTCTTCATAAAACTAAATCTACTTTCCGCCCTATCATCTAAGCAATATTTTTTTTGACTATCCTAAAATTTCCTTTCAGGTTATTTTATAAAAAACTCTCCTAGCTAGTGAAACTGCTTAAAGCATTTATAAAGTGAAATTCCTTTAGATGCACCGCAAATAATCTAGGAAATTAAACTTGATTCTGCCTATTTTCTTATTGTAAAAAAACATTTACCCTCTTTAAGTAAGACTCATATAGTTTACAGCCAATTAGCCGCCTCGGCGCTAGAAAGAAAACAGTCCATAGGAATCAAAACCATAGCCTAATAAAATATTGGGGTGTGATACAATAAGTAATTGCGCTTTTATATCAGTATAAATACTATCCTTGGAAGCTTAGTATGAGACGGAAACTATTACACTTATTTCTATTATTGCAATTCGTGTTTGCAAATTCAGTTTTCTCTCAGACAGAAATAAAAAATCCAAACGAAGAAAACTACCTACAATTTAAAATACTAGAAAGCGAACAAGAAACTGGTAAATATATTACTGGTGATATAGATAAGCTTGGCTTCACAGAATACGCAGGCAAACAAACTCTAGCCGCACTAGCTCCACAAAACAGAATGATCACATTACGTTCGGATTTTTCCATTGAGCCTGCGCTTAATGAAGAAGAGTGGGTAATAGTAATTCCCCCTATCTTCTATGCTTGCAATATTTATCTGAATGGTCATCTTATTGCACGGCGAGGAGATATAAAAAAAGGATATACTAGTCGAAGTCATTACACAATCAGTATTCTATTATTACCAGAGCTTCTAAATACAAATCCAAGAAATAATTCATTAGCAATTGAGCTACTTCCTAAATACGGTGAAAAGAATTCAGTGAATGGTATTTTTATTTCCAGTCGTCAGACTGGCGAGACTTATGTATTTTGGAGAAATCTATTTAGCGTTGATTTTATTCGCGCAATGGCTTTAGTTTCATTTGTTATCTTTTTATACTTTTTTATTTTTTCTTTTAGACGAAAGACCAAAAGAACCAGTTACTATATTCCTTTTTCTTTGATATGTTTGACTTATCCCTTGGCATATTTGAATAATATTATCACGTATAATTTTTGTGATACTTTACTTTTAGAAAAGCTTTCTCGTTTAGGTGTAGCTTTTTGGTCATTACTCACTCCAATTTATGTTTTAGAATTCACAAAGGTTTTTAAGAATTATAAAAAACGTATTAATATCGCACTGGCTACTATCTATTTGCCTTTCTTCGTTTTAGGTTGGCTACCTGATACGGTTCTGGGAGTAATAGGATTTGGTGTTAAATACACATCTGTTCTCGTTCTTTGCACAGGTATTTTTACTATTTTGATTTGTCTTATTTTTGCTTTTAAAACTAGAACAAAATATGCAACTATTCTTAGCTCGTTGTATTTGCTTACAATTCCATCTGGTGCGCATGATATATACTATTTTGCAGTATTGCAATCCAAACCCTACGTATTATTAACACCGTATATAATGTTTTTAGTTGTAATTGTCTTTTTCTTTATCGTTTCTTGGCAACAATCGGAAGTATACAAATTAGCCTTAGATCAATCAAATGAATTAAAACATGTCAATGAAAATCTAGAACAGATTATAAAAGAAAGAACAGAGAATTTGCGCATGAGCGAAGAGCGATTATCCCTTGCACTCCTAGCGACATCTGATGGACTTTGGGATTGGAATTTAGAAACGGATACTGTGTATTATTCTCCAGCTTGGAAGTCAATGCTTGGATATCCAGAAAATGAATTAGAAACTAGTTTTTCTACTTTCGAAAAAATAGTTCATCATGACGATTTAGAAAGACTGAACACATATATAAAAGAATTTTTAGATAAGAAACATCATCGTTATGAAATTGAGTTCAGAATGATTCATAAGAATGGAAGTATTATAAATATTCTATCACGCGCTATAAAAGAATTTGATAATTATACAGGAAAGGTGCAACGTCTCGTTGGAACACATGTAAATATTACAGAACGAAAAAAAGCGGAAGAACAAATATTTGAACAACAAAAAGAATTAGAACAAGAAAAGAGAAACGCAGAAGAAGCAAAACAAGAAACAGAAAAATTAAATGAATTCACTAGAATCATTAACTCTAATTCAAACATTGCAAATATTTTAAAGGAAATATATGCTTACCTCAGAAAAGAAACAGGATATGAAATCGTATGGATATTATTAGTTAATAAGAAACAGGATAAACTTTTTTCTGCTGAAAATCTTTCTGTCTTTGAAACACAAATTGAATTTGATAGAGAATTTTTCTTGAACTTCAGAATGAAGCTTACTGAATCTCTCGGAATTTTATACCACACTTACAAAGAGAGAATTCCTTTTTATTGTCCCGATATAACTCTCTCGAAAAGAAATATTACTAATCATTTTAATGGGAAACAACACAAATTACATCAAACTGATTTTAAAATTCAAAGAAAGGGATTTTTAAAATCGATGCTTCAGTTTCCTCTCCTACTTCATAATGAAGTAATTGGAATTATAAATCTTACCGCACACACAAAAAAAGTTGAAATTAGTCCGACAGGTATCAATAAAGTGACGCGGTTTGCAGATCAAATCGCAGGCGTTATACGTAATGCTCATTTACTAGAAGAAGCTGAAGAAGCAAAGAAAGAAGCTGAGATGGAACAACGAATAGCCGAATTTGCAAGATTGGAAACAGAAAAAGAAAAAGAAAAATCTGAAAAATTGCTTCTGCGTATTCTTCCCGAAAAGATTGCTAAAGAATTAAAAGAAACCGGTTCAGCAAAGCCTAGTTTCTATGAATCAGTGTCTGTGATGTTTACTGACTTTAAGGGATTCACAAAAATTGCAGAAAAACTTTCACCAAATGAATTGATTACAGAATTAGATGGATGCTTTTCTTATTTTGATTCTCTTGTAGAAAGATACAATTTGGAAAAATTGAAAACAATTGGAGATAGTTATATGTGTGCTGGTGGAATTCCTGTCGTAAATAAAACTCATCCAATAGATTCAGTTCTTGCCGCACTCGAAATCCAAGCTGTAATGAATCAAGTAAAAGAATTAAAAGAAGGATTAGGTCATCCCTATTGGGAGTTACGCCTTGGTATCCACACAGGTCCATTAGTTGCCGGTGTGATAGGAGAGAAAAAATTTGCGTACGATGTTTGGGGGGATACAGTCAACACTGCTTCTAGGATGGAATCTAGCGGAACTGCTGGAATGGTAAATATATCAAGTGATACTTACGAACTTGTAAAGGAATTTTTTGATTGCGTATATAGAGGAAAGATACAAGCAAAAAACAAAGGCGAAGTAGATATGTATTATGTTACAGGAATCAAAAAAGAATTGAGTGTGAATAATGACTGTAAAACTCCTTCCTATAAATTTTGGATGTTGCATGATAGAGTCAAGAATGGAGAAAAAATTAATAAAGGTGATCTGAAGGATAGAAGAATAGCCCAGATAGAAATTTAAGATGGAATAAAAGAGAGAAGAAAAAAAACGACCAGTCAATTAGCCCCTCGTAGAGACTGGTCTCAGACAGCGTAAGTGTGTCTTTACACTTCCGAATAAAATCTATCAAACTCTTCCGAGTAGTATTTTAATTGATTGAAATGATATAGGTATGGATTTCTTTTACGCATATCTTTTCCATTACGAAAGTTCGTGAGCGCCAATTTGTCTGTTGCCTGTAGAACATTTGCATCGGTCTTTTTTACAAAGCCTGATTGGATTGCTTTTGAAAGGAATTTGCTAAAGTAAAATGTAAGTTCTTCGGATAATAGTTCTTTTGCGATAAAGTAATTTTTAGTGGATTTGACTTTTTTGATAAACTTTCCTAATTTATCAGTGAGTTCTTTCTCATAAATTCCGGTTTTTAACTCGTCTTGAAATAAAAAGTAAGAAAAAATGTTTCCCTGCGTTAAAACATAATTATTCCCGAGCTTTGCCTTGATGTCATTTGCTAGCATATGCTCATCTGAATCTTGCGGAAAATGGGAAATTTCCCCGTATCCTAAATGGAGCACAGGCTTTGCTTCTGAAATAAAGTCATAAGTAAAATTCACATAGTTGTAAGATACGTTTGGAATTCTCTTAAAAATAAGAAATGTTCCCCGTTTAATAGAATCCAAATTTCCTGATTCAGAAAACTTTCCTTCTGGAAATAAAAAAAGGTTTCTTCCTTTTAAAACTCCCTCAGCCAATTTATCCCACTGCGAATCTACTAAGTCGCGAAGCTCACCTTGCTTGAGTAACTTTCTTGCATCATCGCGAAATGCGCGTTTGACTCCGATTCCACCAACGTATAAGAGTAAAACTTTAATGATCTGCGATTTATCAATGAGCCACAGGATAAATCTAATTAACCCCTTTGGTTCAAATTCCTTTGTTAAAAAATCTGGCTCTATAATGTCCTGCCTCATGGCAAAACAGAATTTAGTTTTATTGGGAATGTTCGGATAAACATGCGAGAGTGCAACGATGTCCTGTTCAGAAACATGGTTGGCGAGTAATATAGTCGGATGGTGTAAATTTAAAACAGAAATTTCTGTTCTAAAATAAGAATGCACCGAGTGAAACATAAGTTTTGTCGTAAAGGAAACAATTTGAATTAAAAAACTGTAGAGAAAAGTTGCTGGAGTAGACTGCTGCACAGGGAGAAAATATATAGCATTTATTTTTTTGCAATCACAAAAATAAAAACTTCGAGATTAGTTCTACATTACAGGGGAAGGAATAACGATAGTCACCACATATACATTTAAAAATTCTTGCAATAGCGTATTATATGTATTTACTTTGATTTCTTTTCCGTGCCTAGTTTGTAAAATTCGCATTGCACTAAAACATTCTGCGTCTCTTTCAATTGCATAAATTTCTTTAGCGTCAAATTTTTTATTTAGAATTGTTGCTAAATTTTCTCTCACTAATTCTTTAACAAAAAATCCTGATAGGTTGCAAAATGCACTGCTCGCAAATACGATTTCACCGTTAGAGTTTGATATAATCAGGCTTAAATTGCTGAACTTAAATAATTTAATAATTTCAGAGATTTCAATTTCTCTTTCTTTATTTCTCGATGTTGGGGATAATTCTAATTCGTCTTTTATTATTAAATTCATTCTTATTTCCTTTGTTAAAATTACTTTAGTCCTAAAGTGTTACTCTTCTATGACAACTGTGTAAAGATTTTTTAGAATCAATTTATCAAATTGCCAAGTGTATGTAACTATATTGTAGCAAATTCTATGTTTACTGTTAGTATGAACTTTAGAACAAAACTATTTTTGATATTGGGTTTAAGCCAGATTATGCTCACACTTGTGCTTACATGTGTTTTTGTAATTCTTGTAGAGAGAGTTAAAAATGAACCACAGGACAAACGTGCAATAGAGCAAGCAAATCAATTTCAACGGGAGCTAGCTTTTAAAGAAGAAAAATTAAAGTTACTCTTAAATTCAATCACAGCAAATTCGAAAACAATCAATTTGCTTCATTCAGGACTTCTAAACCGTTCCATCCTAACGGCAAACATGGATTATTTCCAAGATATTATGAAGTCAAATTCCTTGAGTATTTTTGAAATTGGGGATAAGAACGGTAAGGTGCAATTTCGTTTTCATAGACCGGCTGATTTTGGAGACGATAAGAGTGGGCAAAAAATTATTCAGTCTGCTTTAAAGGGCGAAGTAAGTTCTACGCTTGAATCAGGTCATAGTGGGCTCGGATTTAGAATGACTTCCCCACTAGGAGAAGGAACCATTTTAATTGGACAGAAAGTCGATGATGAATTTACAGCCGAGATAGTCGGTGCGGATAATACTCATATGGCTGTCTTTGAGAAGAAAAAACTGCAAGCTGCGAGCAGTGAATTTATTAAAGATTTTATTAAACAATTTTCCAGTATCGATGAAATAGTTTCCCGAAAGAGACTTAAGTTTCAGGATGAATATCATTACGTTGTAAAAATTCCATATGAAAATAAAGGATTAACTAATTTAAACCTGGAATTTTTACTTTTAATCAACGAAACAGAATTACATATGGCAACGGGAAAGATCTGGTTATATTTTTCTGTTGGAACTATAATTTTAATTTCTATTGTATTTGTTTTATCTTTTTTATTTTCCAATGATATTATCCGTGCGGTGAAGGCTTTAAACATAGCTATGGCAAATATTGATCAAGATGAAAAAGAAATTTTGGATTTAAATCGAAAGGATGAAATCGGACAGATGAGCAATGTATTTGTAAAAATGAAATCCGATTTATTTTCTTACCAGCATCATTTAGAAGAAAAGGTAAATCAAAAAACACAGGAACTACAAAGTACTTTAAAGGAAGTAAACGAATTAAAAATCCATCAAGACGGAGATTATTTTTTGACTTCTCTTCTTCTCAAACCACTTTCAAATGGAAATATAAAAAGCGAGAACGTTAAGATAGAATCATTAGTGAGACAAAAAAAGAATTTCCATTTTAGAAATAAACATTCTGAAATTGGTGGAGATCTTTGTGCGGTTAATCATATTTATCTCAAAGAAAAAAAATACACCGTTTTTATGAACGCAGATGCTATGGGTAAATCGCTGCAAGGCGCTGGTGGAGCACTCGTGATGGGAACTGTATTCAAATCAATTTTACAGAATACACTTGAAATTCCAACTCTACAAAATAAATATCCAGAAAGATGGTTGAAAGACTGCTACCAGGAATTGCAAAATGTTTTTATTTCTTTCGATGGGTCTATGTTGATTTCCTGTGTGATAGGTCTTATCTCGGAGGAGACAGGAGTAATGTATTATATTAATACGGAGCATCCCTTTGTTATCCTCTATCGTGATGGGAAAGCAAGTTTTATCGATAATGAAATTTACCTGAGAAAAATAGGAGTGGAGCAAACGGACATTAGACTCAAGGTGCAAGTTTTTCAACTAGAAGTCGATGATGTTGTTATTCTTGGTTCTGATGGCAGGGATGATATTTTAATGCAAACAGTCAACGGTGTGCGAGTTATCAATGAAGATGAAAATCAGATTTTGCTAAGAGTCGAAGAGGGAGACGGACAATTAGAAAAAATTGAAAAGTCGATTCTCTCGCATGGAGAGTTTACTGATGATTTTACGCTAATGAGAATTTCTTATAGAAATCCTTTTGTGAAAAATAAAATACACTTTGCAAATGATTTTATGCATTTAAGAAAAAGAGGAATGAAGGCATACAGGGATGGAGACTTACTCCTTGCGATAAGAACTTTTGAAACTATTCAGAATATTAAGCCAGATGATTTCCATATAAAACGAGAGCTTGCCAAATTATATATTAAATCAAAAAACTTCCTGTTAGCTATTAGGCAATGTGAAGTTTACTTGAACGAAAGACCTGCGGATACTGAAATATTATTTTTAACCTCGTATGCATATAAGCAGGCGAGGGAATTTAATCATGCCGTCGATTATGGTGAAAGAGTTCATTTAAGAGAGCCAGAGCATGTAAAAAATTTGATCAACTTAGCTGAATCTTATGCACTTTCAGGAAATAGGAAGCGGGCAGATTATTTACTTGGCGTTGTCGAATTAATAGAGCCAAATAATGATTTAAAAAAACAGCTAATGGAAACGATAGCTTAATCCTTGAAAATTTGTGAAGAAACCTTGTTGAACCTGATAAATATTTTTCTATTCTAAAAAAGAGGGATATATTTATTAGAAAAATAATTGACTAAGCATTAAGATTAGGCTAATATAGATTGTCCTATTGATTTAACCTATATTAGCCCTTGTAAGTTTTTGAGAAATAGGAAAATATAGAACATTTTTATGTATGATGTAGCAAGCATAGAAATGAAATGGAAATTAGAGGAAAGGAATAATCATGCCAGATGATGAGGATATGAACGTCGACCCAAAAATAACAGACCGATCGGCAAAAGAGTTTTCAAAATCGATTGAGTCGGGTCAATTGTATAAAGACCTGAGAAAAAAAGACTCAGATAAAGATGATGACCAGGATAATGGAAATCGAAAAAGTAAGTAATCTCCCCCCTTTTAGACATTAGGGGATAATTAAAAGTAGCCCTCTATTTTTTTTCTCTTAATTTAAAGATAAGAATGGTGAGACTAAAAATGAGGGTGATAGTATTTGCAATGATGATTGGTGTATCCAGCCTTAAAAAGCCATAAGCCAACCAAAAGCATACGCCTGCATTCAAAAGAAGATACATATTTCGAGAAATATCTTCTGTCTTCTTCGTGATGACCACACGTATGACTTGTGGTAAAAATGAAATTGTCGTTAAAAAAGCAGCGACATATCCAATGATTGATTCTAGTTCCATACGTCCTTGGTATTTTAAAGTCTTTGTTTTACGAGTTTTTTTATATGTAATAAACCCCAAAAAAACTAGAGACGGTTTAACTTAAATTTTTTTAAAAAGAATAATAATAAAATGCAGGTAACTGCCATTATCCATTCTTCTAGTTTTGGAGGATTTTCTTTCTTGGTAGCTCTTTTCTTGGAGTTATCCATTTGTAAACTGGCTTCCTCTAATTCCTTTTTATTTTTATGGATTCCAAATCTATCATAATCATTTTTGCTTTCCGAAATGATAAAGGATGTCAGGGGCGTAACTATGTTTCCAAGCCGAGCCATCTCAAGTAAGTCAGTTTCGAAAGAAATTTTACTTTCGGCTACTACCCGTTTACCCATGATACGCATAATTTTTTTGTATAATAAAAGTCGGGCAAGTAGGTCATTTCCAGTTTTTGTTTTTATGCCAGTGTGTTTTTCAACTTGAATTGTTATTTTAGAATCAATAAAGGAATATTTCTCTTCAGATTGATAAGGAATTTTTATTTTTTCGAGTTTTAAAGTTTCAATCATAGAGTCGAGAGTTATGGGGATATCCTGTATTAGCTCATACTCTTTAAGACTATTAAAATAAGCTGAGAGTTGTTTGTTTAATGACTGAATATAGATATTTTTTTTATTCTTGTTGAAAAATTCTTTATTTTTATTAAAAAAAGAACTTCCCTTTAATTCGTTAAAAGGAATAGAACTATCTTCTTTATTTGTAATGATAAGAATATCTGTATCATTTGTTATTTTGTAGAATGGGAATAAATTAAATTTGGGTAAAACTTGAGAGTCTATAAAATCCAGGTTTTCTTCTTTACTTTTGGAATAAAACCATTCATTTGTAACAAGTATGATTTGAGATTGAATTTCGCTTGTGGTTAACCTCGAGTAAATGCTTTTCCATTCTTTTTTTGATAGAGAAGAATTAATCAGGATATAAACCTTATCAGGATGAAATTCTTTTTCCTTGAACTGTAATTCAGTTACTGTCAGCTTTAGATCGGAAAAAGTAATTTCACTATTGACTATAGGTGGATTATCTATGTTAACCGTCCAATCTTCTTTATACTTACCATAAGCAAACCATTTTGAAAAAGATGCATTTGGATCACGCGAGATTTTTTTTTCAAATGTATATCCTGTTCCGGAAAGATTAGTTTCACTGGGATAATATACATCTGCCTCAAGCCTGTGATTGGCAGAATCAAACAAAGGACCTTCCAGTTGGAATCTCTGGTATTGTAATTTCTGACTTAAAAGTTTAAGCGGACTAATGAAACCAATTTTAAAAGTACGATAGTTTTTGGAAGCAACTGGAAACACTCTTAAGCGAAGTAAGCTATCCTCCATCCAAGTTACATAGGATGGTCTATTATAAGCAGTTTGCGCTTTCGATAAGAAGGTTAAATCTGCTATCTCTTCTTTTCCGTCAATCCAGAGAGTAAGCTTTGTGCAAACAGCATCATCCGGAACTTTAATTGTGTAAATTGCTTCTTGTTCTCCAAAGTTTGCTTCGTTGTAAATACTGATTTTCATTTCAGTGTAGGCAACCCTCGATTCCGGATAA
>JANMOF010000328.1:0-1967 GCA_031368925.1 Leptospiraceae bacterium | reverse complement strand
CCCATTGCACCTCCAACCCAACTATGAAGTATACGTGAACCGCCTCCTAGTCTATGTTGTGTGTATCGTCTTCTTATCGGGTGTTAAAGGAATCAGGTTAAAACGATATTATCTGCTTGGAGGTTTTGAATCCTTTTGTTTTTCCTTTAGGGATTAATTCAATCGTAGTATCAAGGTAAGATGCTTCGATGAATGCATTCGGAACTTCAAAGGTAAGCTTTGCTTTACAAAATACAGTGCAGCTATACATTTCTTCTGTGACCTCGGCGGTTGCATTGGCGACTTTTCCAGGAGGAACACCCATACCAGACCAGCGAAAGTTTACATTCACTTTTCCTGCTGTGGCTTCTTGGGTGTAGCCGGTTCCATCAAGAGAAGGAGCAAACTCTACATAGATTGTAGTCCCATGTTGTTCAATACCTGTTGCCTGCGAATAAAAGCTATTTGCCTTATATTCTTTTGGGATGCTTGGATCACTGACAGAAGCTGTGCTCGTGCTATTCTTATCTCTTGCTGCAATTCCGAGAACGAGTAGGGTAATGAGGATACTTATTGTATACCACTTTCCTTTAGAGGTGTTTTCTGATTTATATACTGCAAATATTCCGTAGAATGGGATGAAGTATTTCCATTTTTTTTCTTCCATATTGTAATTCCTTTCTTGTAATTTATTCTATCATACACGAAAGAAATTGTTTTAACTAGGACGCAAACGTACAGAGAAGAGAAATAATGCAACTCACATGAGTGCCAGCAATGTCAGTTCGAGGGAAACTCGAGAACTGCTAATGAATGAAGCTTTTTATTTCTTGTAGTTCTCGACTCCGCTCGAACTGACAACTAATAATCTCCCAAAACCTTTTTAAGCTTCAACTTAAATTCTTGGCGAACAGAATCAGGGAAAAGAATTTTCAAATCACCACTCCATTTAAAAACATAATCCAGAAGATCAGTGATGCTTGAAGTATAAACCTTCCATATCCAATGTTCGTCGTTAGCCTCCCATATGCCTTCGTCGCGTCGTTTTTGAATTGCCAGTTTGAGATGAGAGGGAACGGAAATTCGAATTTCAATAGCGGTATCATTGTGTAATGCGCTGGCACCGAAAGATTTCTCACGGAACTTTTTCATATCAAAGGGTGGAACTTTGCATTTGTGTCTAGTTCCAATTTCAGAGGTAAGTCTCAAATTTAAAATGCTATGAATCAGATAAGAATTCCATTTAGAAAGGCGAGCCTCCCAGCCAATTAAAAACCAATGAGAGTCTTTAAAGCTAAGTTTTACAGGCACAAATTCCGAAATTTGCAGGGTTTTTACACCTCGATTCTTGTAAGAAAAATCCAAGCAATATTTAGAATGAATCGCATAAGAAATAAGAGTCAATAAATCCAAAGGAAAATCCTGCTGAAACAGTTGATGCAATACATCCATGTCTACTGTCTTCCTGTATGCCATTAACCCCAAATAGATAATCGCCAAAGATTGATAAGCCGCATCTCGCTTAAGTGGAATAGCCCTGCCTTCTTTCTTAAATACAAACCGTGTTCCCGATTTGTTTCCTTCTAATCGAAAATTTTCACTGTAGGTATTAAAAATATTTTTCGCTGTTCTGATTCTTCTTTGATGCGGATCTTTTAAATCTTCTTTTTGCTTACGATCCTGCAAGTAAGTTAAAATTTCTTCTACTCTCTCATTTGTAATATTTCCTTTCTTTCCAAACTCTGGAAAGTATTTTCCTTTGCTTTCAAATATTCCAATCACCGCAATCGCTTCTTCCAAGTGCTTGAGTTTTAATTCATCAGGGCTATCTACTATTTGTTTTTTCTTCATCTCAGAGGCTAATATCTGTATGGCGGAATGGTTGTCATTCGATTTTTTGGTTCTGCGCAGAAAAGAGGGGAGTAGGTATAAAAATTTCTTGCGTAAATAATAGGCTTTGTGAAATAATTGTATTTAAATAAAGAAAT
>JANMOF010000325.1:0-2484 GCA_031368925.1 Leptospiraceae bacterium | reverse complement strand
TTTGTTTTCTCTCCAGCAAAATATTCAAGAACACGCTTAGGGTCAAAAAACCACCCATTCTTTTGCTGGGCGTAGAACATATTGTTGCCATCCACAAAAATGGATAGGCGATTTAACGGTAAAATTCCAATCTCCAAAGAAGCACATGCAATTTTGAATCAGAATATTTCTAGAACATTCAAGCGAGATACTAAAGGGGAATTGATTAAAACAAGACGTGGACTTTATGGAAAAAGTTTTTTCTTTGTCGCAAATGGTTCCTACTATATTACGAATACCTGTAATACCTGGACAGCCCGCATACTAGAAGAAGCAGGACTTCCCTTTTCAAGTTTTCTAACTCTCACTGCAAGAAGCATCCGTAGCCAAGCGAGAGATGCTGCGAATTATTATCGGTGTTGCATTGAAAACTTGGGAAAATAAATGAAATGTCTTTAGTGAGATCCCCGACAACTAAATTCGGGGATGACATTTTTTTGTTTACATTTTTTTGGAAATAAATTATTAATATACTATGAGAAAGATTTTATTATTTCTAATTCTTTTACTCTTCACACAGTGCAGCAAAAATTCTCTCCGCGGAAACATTCCTATAGATTATATCCTAATATATGAAAAAATCCAAATTGATTCAATTGAAAGAGAATATGTTTTATTTAAACCCAAACAAATGAAAGCAAATGCAATTTTATTCGGACTTCATGGAAGAGGTGGAACGGGAGAGGAGCTTATGTGGAAAACAGAGTTTAACCGCTTAGCTGAAGAGCAAGGGTTTATCGTTGTATACCCATCCGGCATAAACCGCGCATGGAGAGATGGGCGAAAACTATCAGAAGAAGACACGAAAGCTGATGATGAGAAATTTCTTTTGACTTTAAAGGAGAAATTAGAAAAAGAATTTCCCATTCAAAAATTCTTTTTATTCGGATATTCGAATGGTGGCTTCATGACACAAAAAATGGCATTTGCCCATCCGACCGCATTTGCCGGATACGCAAGTATAGTCTCTACTATTTCTGAAAATTTGAATAAAGAAAAACCCAAACAACC
This sequence comes from Leptospiraceae bacterium, assembly GCA_031368925.1. Classification (GTDB taxonomy): domain Bacteria; phylum Spirochaetota; class Leptospiria; order Leptospirales; family Leptospiraceae; genus UBA2033. The sequence continues at coordinate 1,434 of JANMOF010000325.1, read as the reverse complement.
CGTGCCCGTTTTATTCATGAGTGGAACTGATGACCCGATTGTTCCTTACAAAGGTGGTATGATTAGCGGCAATAAAGGAATAGCCCTGGGAGCTGAGGATACAGTCAAACAGTGGGTAAAATGGAACAAATGTGGTATTAAACCAGACGCTGAAATTATCAATCAACTAAATGACGGGGTAAAAGTATTTATCCACACCTACTCCAATTGCAAATCAGGAAAGCCAGTTCGATTTTTAAAACTAGAAGGAGCGGGTCACGGCTGGCCTGGAAAATTAGAAGAAGAAAAACAAGGCTTCGGGAAGTTCACGACTGAGATTAACGCAAATGCAGAGGTATGGAGATTCTTTAATGATTTACCAGGGAAAAACTAAATTCTTTTCCATTAAGTAAATCGGGAGATTGAGGAAAGCGTTGGTTTTGCGCTCGGTGAGTTTGCATTCAGGAGAAATTTCACAAACGGCTGTATCTATATAAGGCTCCTTCATTGGGAAACTAACAGTTCTGCGGCTTGCGTCTAGGTTTTGAAAATAAAAGTTTTCTTCTTCAATCCAACCATATAAATACCCAAAGCAAAAGTAAGCGAAAGACTTTGCATTTGGGGCAAATAGATTTTTACCCATTGCAGAGAATAATACTGGCTTTGCGACAAATCCAAGTATGGTAGGAATTATATCTAGTTGGGAACCGATAGTCTCTCGAACTTCTGGCTTTAACCTGGAAGGCGCATAAATTAAAAGTGGGATATTTCTATCTTCATAATGATTCAAATCTCTATGATGTGTATGGTCTGCAAGAAAAACAAAAATTGTGTTTTCAAAATAAGCTTCTTTCTCCGCCACGCGCATAAATTCACCTACAGCAAAATCCGCATAATGATAAGTATTCAAAAAAGCAAAGTCTTTTGTATTTGCATCAAATATTTCAAACTTTTTATCCGGCACCTTATATGGATAATGAGTGGAAATAGTGAGATAGGTAGCGACAAACGGCTTATCTGCATTTTGCGCTTTTAAGTATTCATTAAATAATTGAAGTCCATCTCCATCATCGAATCCCCATACTCCTTTTTGAAATCGTTTTGTCTTCTCAATAGTTTTCTCATCGACAATTGTATCAAATCCCCATTGCTTGATATGAGGCTCCATATTTTCAAAAGACAAATCACTTCCCGTCATAAAAAGGCTTTCATAATTCGCCTGTTTAAGAAGTTTACCTATACCGGATACTCGTGCGTTAGCCTCTTGCGTGTGTAAGACACTCATCATTGGTCTATCAGGAATTCCAGTAAGAGTTGCAATGAGCCCATTAGAAGTTCTACCCCCTGTCGCAAAAAATCTTCGAAAGAAAACTCCTTTCTCAGCGAGCCGATTAAAATTGGGCGTCACTTCTTTTCCATCAATGAGTCCGTCTTTAGAAATTGGTTTTACGAATT
>JANMOF010000309.1:0-14337 GCA_031368925.1 Leptospiraceae bacterium | reverse complement strand
AGCTTTTTCATCCCTATTCAGGAAGGCGAGCCCGACGGCGCTAGTAGAAAAAGGTCAATAGCAAATAATAACGAGTTGCCGGAACGCCCAAATTTAAAAGTTCCAAGGGTAGCTGGCTGCTGGTGAGCGTTAAGCGAATGGGGAAGGAGTCCATCCAAGGAGACATTACCTCAAACCTATGAGGTTTGGATTAATTCACTCCCATTTCGCTAGCCAAAATTTCTGATTCAGGAAACCTCTTATACAAGGCTTGAAAAATTTTGGAAGATTCTTTTTCTAGGTTCAATTCACGATAGCATATTGCTTTGATATATAGAACTTCCATTTGAAATCGAAGGTTGCCGGATTTGGCTATTTGAATTAGAAATTTTTTGTAGTCTTCGTCATGAAAGTAAATTACCGCCATAGAGCGATTCGCCACATAAGAGTGAGGATATTTTTCATAATAGGCAGATATCTCATTTTTTAATTCTAGAGATACAGTAGAATTACATAAAAGTAAAATTTCGAATGGGGATAAAAGATAGTTTGCGTTATGCTCTTTCAGTAAAGCATACTTTTGCGTTAACTTATTTTTCTCGGGAACATCTTTTAATTGTTCTTCGAGAGAATCGAGAATTCCTTTGTCTTTTCCATTCATTACTTTCATCGCCTTTACCCAAGTTTCTATTTCTAAACTGGAATGGCTCTTTTTCATATAGAAGTAAATTTTGAAATAATGGAATGTATGTTGGTAAGCAGAAACAAAAAGTCTTTTTTCTTCTTTAGGTAGGCTTTCAAATTTCTCTGTTATTAGTTTAAAAATAGGAGATACATTTCGTATACCCTTGAATTCATCTTTGAATATTTTAAATACTAATCCTAAAAGCTCAGGGTAGGCTCCGGAAACAACTAAATCATAAAGATAATTCTTCTCTGACCTGTCAACGTCTAAGAACTTAAATTTATAAAGAATATTGATAACAATTTTTTCATCACCCGCAAGTACAAGGTTACGCAGATTATTTTCATAAATCCCTGTTAGAATAAAAAATATCTGAAACTTGAGTGGAAGTAATCCCTTGGTAAGATACTTATTTGCTATCGCTACAAGATCAGCCAGGCGATTCATTTGAATTAAATAGGTGCTTAGGAGTTCTAAGAAGTCTGTGTCTTCTATAAATTCTTTCTCATAATAAGAAATAATTTTTTCAAATTGGGAAACGAGTTCTTTTTCCTTTTGTGATGTAGCTTGTGTTAGATAATTAGAGCGAAAATCAATGTCTTCTATTCTTTTGAAAAAAATTTCTCCAAGCAAATTTGTGTCAATGAATTTTTCTGGAATGAATTCTAGGTCATACGAATCAGCAAGATTTCGTTTTAAGGATTCTTTGAGTTCAAGAAGTTCTGCCTTTAATTTAAGACTTTTCTTTTCTTGATTTTCGAATTCGAGCGGGGGAGCCGATCCTGTGTTGTAGCTTGAAGACTGCGCAATTGTCCCAACCGAGGACTCCGAAAAGGACATTTCTTCCCAAATGATTTTATTCTTTTTTTCTGTCATACATTGAATTCAAATAGTCAGCATTCTAGCTTTCTATTTTCTGTCATTTTAAATACATGTCCATACTAAAAATATCCATAATTTCATTCATCCTCTTTTTCTTTACTGAAAATCTTTTTGCAAATGATGAGATTACCTACTTAATTAAATCTATGAGCTGGCGTAAGATTCATAGAACCTTAAACGCTGAAAGCTTACCCAACGATAGCGCTGCATATGCTTTGGTGAGATACTACGAGGAACATGGAGAAAAAACGTCCCTTAAAAATAGGTTATTATACGGAATTGTTACTGGAAATTACCCAAAGGACATTGGGCGAGCCGAGATAAATTATCTTTTAAGTAATCCCTTGAAAGATGCGAGAGTCATTGTTCGATTGAGTTATAGCAAACTTTATCGGGAGCTGGTAAAACAGAAGCAATTAAACGATTCAGAAAAAATAATTTTTTTGCAAAAGTATACATTAGAAAATGATCCAGTAGTAGTTCGTGCTTTTGAGGAAATTTTAAAGATACACGCAGATTCAAAAGAATATGAGCAGATCATAAAACGAATTGATGCACTCACCGAGGATGAGAAAAAATTTGTTTTAATTCCAGATGTTCGTTATTTATTTGCCATTAGCCTCTATCGTACTGGCAAAACCGCAGAGGCAAAGAAAAATTTTCTTGTGATTCTTTCTGATAAACATGCAAATTCTTCTGCTAAGCAAAAAGCCATTTCCGGTCTAAAAGAAATAAATGAAGAATTGAATTCTTTTCTTACAAGAGATGAGCTGGCTTCTTTTGTTAATATTCTTCCAGGTAAAGATCAACGTCTCATTTCTCAAAAGAAAATTTTTTCTTCTGCCCAAACTTTTAACAATGAGCAACTAATAAAAAATGTTAGCATCTTTTTTTTGAATAATACGAGTTTTAATGTATTACCTTTTATTAAGGCTAATAGTGGGTTAATCGCTAAAGAAGATGGATTTCTTGCAAATATTGGAGAAAATCTGATTAATAAAAAAGAATTTGCCTCTGCTTTAGAATTGCAGAACCTATATCTAAAAAATTCAACTTATCCGCTTACACATAAAAACTTTGCGCGCATTTACAAAAAAAATAAACAGGATGATAAATACTTTGCAAGCTTACTTGAATATCTTAAACTAAATCCTTATGATTTGCGATCACATGACTCTATGATAGTTTTTTTAGCTAGTTCTAATTCGAGTTCGATTGCTTATATGCCAGAAGAATATTGGAATCGTGCTATAGAGGCTATTCCTAATTTGCCGGTAAAAGGAAGATTAATTTATTGGTATCTAAGGTATTTGCGATTTAAAGGGGATGCGGATAAACTAAAGTATATTCTTGGTTCCTATTACTCTTACTGCCCCGGCTCTTATTATACTACTGTCATAGCAGAAGAATTTGCGAGTGAATTAAAGTCATTACCCGCTATTGATAATCCGATAGCAAGTAAGGAAACTATTTTTAAATTTCTATCTGTTCATAATAATACAGACTATGTAAAGCCCTTAGTTGGACAAAACCTAAGTTTCGCCTATTATAAAGACTCGATTGAATTAGGACAGCGTTTAGTCGCTGCACATAATAGGTTAGAAAGTCATAAGTCACTTTTAACTGCTGTCGAGTATTTAAAAGTAGGAGAATTTGATCGTGCAATTTATCTTTTAGATGAATACGCAAATCGAACTAATCTGAATGAAAATGACAAATTTGAGCTTTATGTGGGAGCCGGGGATTTAAGTAAAAATACTTACCTTTCTCTTTTTTATACAAGACAGCTTATGAAGAATTTGAAAATCCCGGATGACCCGCTTTTATTGCCGATCTCTATTACTTCAAGGCTTTATCCCCGTCCTCATTTAGAAATAGTGAAAGAAAGTGCTAAAGAGTTTTCTGTTGATGAAGATATTGTGTATGCCATTATGCGCCAAGAATCTTTCTTTAGAGAAAATGCAATTTCCCCTTCGAATGCACGGGGGTTAATGCAGGTTATGCCCGCAACCGGAAGAATCATCGCTAAGAAATTAAAAATTCAAAATTACTCTTTACATGATCCTGAAGTCTCTATTAAGTTTGGAGCTAAATTTATAGCAGATTTACTTAATTCATACGGTGCCTTGAAGTGGGCTTCCATTGCATATAATGGGGGACCTGGTAATTTACGAAAATGGAAACGAAATCATTATATGAATGATTTCAATCACTTTTTAGAAGAATTGCCTTCGAAAGAGTCAAGGGATTACTGCCGGATTATCATTTCAAATTATATTAATTATAAAGTTCTAAGAAAGTTGGAAGGAAACGGCTAATACCGCTTGACAAGTTACATATTAATTTCTTTTCTTATCTTTAGGTGTTGCAAATAGCACCAACAAAAATTAGGAGAATTTCATGACAAAAAAAATTACACTCAGCATCCTTTTGGTATTAGTTTCCGTTTCCCTCACATTTTGTGGAAAAAAAGAAGAGCCAAAAGTAGAAGTTAAAGAAGTAAAAGAAGAAGTTAAACAACCAGAAGCAACCGGTTCTGATCTTGGTGCAAAAATCAAAGCTTACGAAGATTTCGTAACTAAGTTTTGTGCTCTATCTGAAAAAATGAAAGGTGCAGCTCTTGCAGAAAAGGCAACTATGTCTGCTAGTTTCGCAAAAGACAGTGCTAATCTAAAAACTCTACAAAGTGATCTAGACGCTGCAAAAGGGACTCCGGATGAAAAAGTAAAAATTGCTGCTGCTTCTAAAAAAGCTGCTGGTTGTGCTGCTGTTGCTGCTGGTGGATCTCTTCCTGCTGCACCTGCTGGAACTCCTTCAATCCCAGCTAAAGCTCCTGCGATACCAACTAAAGTTCCTGGAATGTAATTAAACCGTCATTCAAGGATAACTCTCATTATCCCGCGAACAGAATTGCAGATATAAATTTTATCTGCTAAATGCAAGTCGAGGATGGTGAGAGTTTTTTCTTTTAGTTTTCCTTTCCTTATCAAATACTCTCTCATTACTCCTGGTAAAGCTCCGGAAGATATAGGCGGGGTATAGAGTGATTTATCTTTCGCAATGATTATATTACAAATAGAAGTCTCAACAACTTCCTCTTTTTCATTCAGAAAAAAATAATCCATTAGATTTTCTTCGGTAGCCCGTTTGTATGCTTCTGCATAGATTTTACGAATAGTAGTTTTATGTTTTTGAAAAATATTCGTTTGGGAAATCTTAATAGGACTTACCTCAAGTCTTCCAAGTTTTAATTTTTTTTGTATAATAGAATATTCTAGTATAATTTCTCCATTTCTAAATAGTTCTAGCCTCACTTTAAATCTAATAGATTTATGAATTAAAACGGTTTGTCTTAGTTGTTCTAGAGAATGTATAATTTTATTTTCATTAAAATTAAAACCAAAAAAAAATGCTGAATTATTGAGTCTTTTTAGATGCAAGTCAAGTAGAATATATTTCCCATTTTTATAAAGAATACTTTCTATTAGTCGAAAGGAAATTGCATTGTATAAAAATCTTTGCTTTAGAATGCATTCCTCATATTCTTTTTTCGGTAGAGAATCCCATACAATTCCGCTACCAACTCCCATTATTCCCTTGTTTTTTTCTAATTGAACAGTTCGAATGGGTATATTGAAAGTAGCCTCATCTTTGGAAATGAAGCCTATTGCACCTGTATAAACGTCTCTGTTAGAAGATTCTAATTCTTGAATAATTTGCATCGTTCGATACTTAGGTACACCGGTGATTGAGCCACCGGGAAAGATTGCTTTAAATAATTGATAGTAGTCAACGTCTTTATTTAAAATGGATTTTATTGTGGAGGTCATTTGAAAAAGAGTTTCATACTCTTCAATATGCAGTAGTCTTTCTACTTGAACTGTTCCGAGCTTAGAAATTTTTCCGAAATCGTTTCGAATTAAATCTACAATCATACTATTCTCTGCTCTGGTCTTTGGATCTGAGTTTAGCATTTCTTTTAAGATTTTGTCGTCTAATTGAGATTTGCCTCTCTGGCTCGTTCCCTTCATAGGTCTTGCGATTAGAGTATCCTCTGTTCTTCTAAAAAATAATTCAGGAGAAAGGCATAGAATTTGCCTTTTCCCGTCATTAATCATCGCGGAATAGGGAACAGGCTGGTTTTTTTTCAAGGACTCGTATAAATGAGAAGGACTTCCTTCAAAATCAAAATTCACTCTCATTGTAAAATTTACCTGGTAGGTTTCACCCTTTTTTATATACTCGAGAATACTGTTAACTTTATTTTTGTATTCTTCCTCATCCAAGCTCATAGAAAGGGAATTGATATATATTGAATCTAGTTGCTGCAGTAATTTATTCGTTGTATTTGTTTGTAGAGTTATCCTCGGGTTTTTATAAACTCCAAACCAAAGTAGAGGAAACTCAAATTCACTCTCTTTAAACTGACTTCTAAAAGTTTCTTCAAACAAGTAGCCTGCTTCATAAGAAAGATAACCGGCTAAGTAAAAATCTTTTTCGAGGTAGGAATTAATTTGTTTTAAGATATGTTCAAGTTGATTTAAGTTATAAGCTATGAGTATTTCTACGGGATTAGTAAAAAGGAAGCTCCTAGTTTCTTCCTTCGATGGTAAGGTTGTTTCTAGTAAAATAGAATTAGGGTGATGCAAAACAAAGTCAGAGTCCATATTAGGGCTCATTTTATTTTTTGGGATAAAAAAGTATATTGACAAAACCTGAAAAGGAGTATACTAAGCGAAATTTTTCAAGAGGTAATCCATGGCAGAATCTAGGCAATTATTCAATCAATCCTTTACAGTTTTTGATGCAAAAAAACAAAAGCGTAAGAAGGCGAGAGTTCGACTTAGCACACCCGGAGCTTTTTACTTAAGTACAAATAAAAATAGGATGACCAATTGCCAATTAGTAGACTTAGGAACCGGTGGGCTGACAATCCAGGCAGGTAGTCCACTCTACATTGGTGATCGAATCACTGTAGAGTTTCAACTTAATAGCCAGGTGTTAAAAATTACTGGCGTTGTTGCCCGTGCCACAGGAAAAGATTATGTTGTAAGATATGAGGAATTACCTGCCTTTGAAACAGGCGTAATTCAAGATTTTATTCATAAAGTTTTTTTTAGAGATGAGAAGGGGAAAGAGCATAAATAAATCTCTAATTATCATATCTCAAAATCCAGTCCGTCGAACTAAAATACTCATAAGAAACAGAATGCAAATCTACTTCAGGATCCATCATTAGAACTGCCGGCTTTCCGTTTAGAGAAACATAAGCTTCTGCATAGATCCCAAAATTTTTTTTCCCTTTTTTTTCTTCCTCTTTGTAGATGAAGTTTGCGAATTGCCAGATCATGGCAGGATCTGTTGTCATTTGCCCCAATTGTCTTTGAGTGAGTATGCTATTATAGGAAACTTGTTTTTTTTCTTTACCTTCTTCTTTAATAAAAAAAGTTACAAGACCTGATTTGTGAGCAGCCATGATATGCCAGGAAAAACGAAATCCTTCCTCTGACCAGAGTAGGTTTCCCGGAAAAAAAATATGTCGAAAGGGAAGTAGGATTTGTAGAATACAAAAGATAATTGCTAGGTAGAAATTCCAATCCCCCCTTGCCCCCCTTTCGAAAAGGGGGGTAGGGGGGATTGGCCTCTCTACCAGAGCTTGTGCTGAGCCGAGTCGAAGCATGGCAATCTTGCTTTTGTGGATAAACGTGATAAACCGGTAGTGGAAGCGATTGGAGAAACAGACCGGAGTTAAGAAAACCATAATCCATGGAAACATACCGATTGGAAAAAGTAGAAATGTGATTATATGAAAAAACAAAACAACCGAGTAGGCGAGCTTTCTAGTTTTAGAATATAAGAGAAAAGGAAAAATAAATAAATCAAAGATGAGACCGGCATAACTAAAAAAGTAAGGGGTAATATTCCACGCCAGAATTTCTCCAAGAGCTGGCATGTCACTATTCATGAGAAGCCAGATTTTTAAAGGTTGTGCCTCTAAAATCCAATCGGGTCTCATCTTAGCAATCGCGCCAAATGTATATACTACACCGAGTTGAAACCAAACAAGCCAAATCGACCATCTTGGGACGCGGGTAATTCTTGTAAGTTGCCTGGAGTCAGGCAGGGGGAGTAAAGCGAGGATTATGCAAAGTAGAAAAATCAAGTAGTAATGATTCAAGAAGTTTGCCTTGTCTAGTAAATGTTGGTAGGCAAAACCAATTGCAAAGAGAAGCGCAGCCATTCTCGTTTTGATTCCGAGGACAATCAGAATAGCAAAGATAAGTAATGCTAAAAACAATAAATACATTCCGATGTCTGGCAGTGGCTTTAACCAATTCCAATTGAAATGGGGGAATAAAAAAATAGGCTCTAGAAAATACTTTCGAATCCAGTCATAGTAAAAATATCTTGCTAGTAATTGAATTAAGATGAGTCCAAATAGGATTCTAAAATAAAGGAGAGGGTAAATTGCGATTCGTTTCACAATAAAATTCATTTGACCTGATTACCTATTTAAAAATTCTTGTATATATTGAGATTGAATATCAGTTTCAATATATAATAACAAGGGAATTTAATCATGAAAATAAATCAAAGACTTTTTCGTTTCATTACGATCTCATTACTCGGTATAATTACTATTAGTTGCCAGGGAATAACTGGGGTTGAAGATAGTAATAAAAATCAAAATGCAATTCTACTAGCTGCTCTAGCTATGAGCAATAGAACAACTTCAACTTCTGTATCAGTTACAACTCTAAGCTTATCAGAAACTGGAAAAACGGATTCTAAGCTAATATTAAATCAACCGGAAGACTTGGCAGTTGGAAGTGATGGAAATATCTACATTGCAGACAGTAAAAATCACAGAATTGTAAAAATAACAAATGAAACTACTGTAACCGCCATTGCTACTAGCACAGGCAATGGTGGAACTGTAACTGTAATCAATAACCCAGAAGGAATTACAGCCGGACCTACAGGAATTCTTTACGTATCCAATACGGGTGCTAGCTCGGCAACATCGAGTGCGTTTGATGGTCACAATATTTTAAAAATTGACATTACAAACAATAACACAATTACACTTCTTTCTGGTGCAAATCGCCCAACACTTCGTGAAACAATCGATGGAGCACAAGGCACGAATCGTTATTTTAAACCGGAAGGAATTCGATATGCAAATAACAAGTTAATCGTTGGCGAAAACGGCGGTTATAATGCACGCGAATTAAATATTTCTACTGGAGCAGTGACTACTTTAGCTGGTGAAAAAGCTACAGGCGGATCTTCTCCGAGCGGAGGCACCCCAATCGCTACTGATGGGGCAGCCCTCTCCGCAAGATTTAACAGCCCGAAAGGCGTTGTTGCTGATTCTAAAGGAAATGTCTACATCGCAGATAACAAAAATCATTGTATCAGAAAATATGATCCGACAACGGGGCTTGTTTCTACTTTTGCAGGGTCTAGGGCAGGTGGTTCTGATTCTAGTGCGGCAGGATTTGTGGATGGAACTGGAACGAGTGCTAAATTTAATGGTCCTTATATGATTACCATTGATTCAAGTGATAATATTTATGTAGCAGATGCTACTAATTATGCGATACGTAAGGTTACATCTGGCGGGGTTGTTTCAACTATCGCAGGCGGAACATCTAAAGCAGGAAGAGCTGACGGCAACGCAAGCATTGCCCAGTTTTATAACCCAATAGGAATTTATTTTTATAATAATATCCTTTATGTTACGGATAAAGGCAAAGCCAATCTTACTGGTAATACAGACGCGAATGACTATAGCACTGTTCGAAAAATTACTGGTTTCTAAATAGTAAGAATTTCGAATTATAAACGTTATGCGATAGAGTAATAAAAAATAAATTTTTTAAGGGAATGTTTAAAAAGTGTCACCCTGAGTTGTTTGCTCTTAGTTTATCGAAGGGCTTATAACCTACTAAAAGTATAGATTCATGGTTCGACAGGCTCGCTAGAAATAGTATCCTTCGATGCACTCAGGATGACAAATTACTAAAACCAATTTAGCTATGTACAATAACTTCTTTCTAAAAAAATCTCAAACCCCGTAGGAAATATTTATGTTTAAAAAGACTTTTTTAATTTGTATTCCACTCAGTATTTTAATACTTTCGTTTTGTAAAAAAAATTCCAATGAATCATCTACTGATTCTAGAATTTTAGGTTTAATGCAAAATCAAATCAATACCTTCAAGTTCGGTCCGCTACTCAAAAATATTTCGGAATATTTTATTTATGCAAATTACGCTGATCTAGATATGAAAGTTTCATCGCTTAAGAGTCTGACAAATGATTTACCCGACTCGTGCGCGGGGGATACTTCTAAATTAACCGCTATTCAAAATACTTGGAAATCCGCCTACAGTGTTCTAAAAATACTTGAAATTATTCAAATAGGACCTTCAGGATCTTATACTACGATAGATTCCTGGCCTGCAAATCACTTAGTCAATCCACCGGACACAACCAAAATAGAAGCAACTATTTCCTCAGTTGAGACAATAAGTGAAACAACCCTTTCCTCCAAGGTAGACAATGAGAATGGTTTTCCAGCAATAGAATACTTACTCTTTGACAATGGATCTGGATCTACGAATGCGATAAATATCTGTAATGCGCTAACAGGAAGACGAAAACTTTATTTACAACAAGCCGTAAATCTTCTTAGTACGAGGATAACAAGAATTACCCTTAATTGGAATCCTACATTCAGTGGAAATTATACTACAATCCTACAAACAGCCGGAGCAGGTAATGAATTTTACAAATCAGAAAAAGAAGTAGTAGACACACTCATAAAACAGATTGTTTCCATAGTAGAAAAAATGAAAGATGATAAAGTCGGGTATCCGGCGGGGCTATCGGCAGATTCTGGAGGCGTTACTCGTTCTAATTTTGTAGAATCCAGATTCGCAAACTTAAGTGTAACCGCTATCGGGAATAATCTGACCGGAGTTTATTTATTTTACGTTGGGAACAATGGACCCGGTATATCTGATTATGTTAGATATTATAATATTTCTCTAGATGAAAGAATTCGAGCAAAGATCAAACAAGCCCAGGCTAAGGCAATAGAAGTTCAGGATTTGAAAGCTAATTTGCAGGCGGGCACAACGACGAAAGTAAAAGAGTTAAATACAATTTTAAATGAATTAAAAATTCTATTTACAGTAGAGTTAGCAGGGAATCTCGGGTCTAGTTTTAAACCGGGTTTAGGCGATGGAGATGGAGACTAATATGCATTATTCTAAAATATATTTTGTATTACTCGTCTTTTTAATTTTTCCATTAGTCGCACAGGACAAAGAAACAAAGCCCCTCACAAAAGAAGAAATTAAAGAAAAATGGGATAAACTCGCTGAAAAAACCAGAATCGATGTAATCGGAGATAATAAAGATAGCCTTAAAAAAATTCCGGGATCAGCGACAGTAGTTTCTAAAAAGTTTTTAGATGAAACTCAGCCAGTAGACGCAATGGAAGTATTAAGAAGAGTTCCTGGCGCATCTACTCGCTTTATGGATTCTGCGGGGTTAACACCAAATATCTCTTTCAGAGGAGTAAGCAACGAAGAATCCCGAAAAACATTATTCTTGGAAGATGGAGTATTAACATCTCTTAGCCCCTACGGACAACCGGAAAGTTATTATTTTCCTAATATTGATCGAATGCAAAGAGTTGAGGTAGTAAAGGGTTCCGGGTCAATTTTATTTGGACCTTCGACTATCGGGGGAGTGATTAATTTTGTTACTAGAAAAGCTCCGAGGACTCCGACTTTTTCCAATAAAGTCATCGCGGGTAATAATGGTTTTGTGTCTAATTTTACTCAATACGGAGGAACCTGGGGCAAAACATCAGTAGACGTTTCCTTCTTGCATAAGCAGGGAGATGGATATAGAGATTATAATTCCTTTAACGCAAATGACTTCTATTTGAAATTAGCACATGAAATAAATGAAAAGCATACAATCACTTTAAAGCTAGGATACAATGAACAAAAATCTAGAGCGAGTTATCATGGTTTGACGCAAGGACTATTTTGGAAAAATTATAAAATCAACCCGGCGGAGTTTGACGTAAAAGCATTGGACAGGAGCTCGGTTGTATTAGGACACGAATACCAATTAAATGAACGAAGCAGAATCGTCACTAAAATGTACGGGACTGGGGCTAGAAGAGATTGGCAGAGACAGGATTTTGGATATAATAATTTAACAGAGCAAGGAACGCCTGCACTTCCTCCGAGTGATTTGTATGCGACATACGCACCTTCTTTCATAGGAAACAGACCGGGGGATATCATGTATATGCGCGGCACAGCACCAATGCGTAACCAGGGATTTTCTACACTCGGAATTGAATCTAAATTGGAAACAGTATTAGATTTACTTGGATTTAGAAATGAAATTGATGCAGGTGTGAGAATTCATGGTGAGATGAATAAGGTGAACTTTAAGCAGAATTATGCACCTCTAAACTATCCATTCATACGGGATGGAATTCCTTTTAGCCAACAGGATAGAACAATACGGGCTTACGCCGTTTATCTGCAAGATAGAATTTCTGTTACCGACAAATTGAAATTAATCCCTGGAATTCGTTATGAGAATGTGAATCAAGGAATTTATACAAAAAGAAGAAAAGCAACAGCGCGTGATGTGCGAGATAGACTGGCTACTAGCGTGGGTGATATTCTACTTGTGGATAAGGGAACGGAAAGTTATACCAAGATACTACTTCCAGGATTTGGAATCACCTACGACATTATGAACGAACTTACCTGGTTTGCAGGAGCGCATAAGAGCTTTTCGCCTCCAACGTTTGGAACAGCTATTAGTCCCTATGGAGAAGACTACCGGTTAGGCGCTGAAACTGCTACTAATTACGAAACCGGTTTTAGGGGTGATGTTACAAAATACCTATTTCTCGAAACAGCGGTTTACATGATGAACTTTAGAGACCAGGTGATTGATACATCCGAGGTTTCTAATGAAACAGGAACAAGACCAGTCAATACAGGAAAAAGTAGTCATAAAGGATTTGAAAATTCTGTTACTTTTGATTTTGGAAAATTCTTTGAGAAAGGAATGGAGATTCCACTCGATCTAATTTATTCTAAGATCAATGCAAAAAATGAGACTTACGAACGTTATCCACATGTGATTGATTCCGAAAATAAAATTCAATTGATTAATAGACCCCTAGTGCTTCTAGATCAAAATGGAAGAGTCGTTAACCCGGATACAAACGGAAGGCATTTACCTTATGTCCCAGAAGATGTATATACAATTGCACTTGGACTTAGACTTAAAAATGGGTTTTATACAAGAGCGGAATACCAGCATATTGCGAAACAGTACACTTCTTTAACTACCTATCGAAACTTAAAGCCGGGAGTTCTAGAGGTTAGGGAGCAAAATGGAATTAGCTACGCAAATATCTGGAATACAAATGACGAGACCCCAGACGGGAATACAGGGATTATGCCCGCCGTGGGTCTCGTGAATGCATCTATAGGCTATAAAAATCCAGAAAAGAAATGGTCGATTTTTCTAGTTGGAAAAAATCTGCAAGATAGAGTTTACGTATCGGGAAGATTACCAATTGGAATTCATCCGGGAGCGACAAGGCAAATTAACTTTGGAGTCTCGTTCGAGTTATAAAATAAAGAAACAACAAATTTTCTGTTTTAAGTTTTCCTTCTAGAAATAAATTAGCTCTATGAAGTTTTTATTATTTCTTGAGAGATTATTTTCAGAAAAGTTAGGGTATTTTTCTCAGAGGCAATTGAGTAAATCTGTTGGACGGCAGTTACTTTTTTTATTTGGAATAGCCGGAACATTAGTTTTTATATTCGGCTGCATTTTTGCAATTCTCGGAGTTACATTCGATCAGGGAAATGTATTTTGGTTTGCAATTCTTTCTATTTTGGGACCGGATAGCCTTTATACGATTCAAAAAGAACCAAGTCTTATTAAATTTCTTTCTCTTCTACTTACTTGCATTGGGATTATCATCTTTAATGGAATCATTATTGCGATTGTTGTAGCTCGGATTCATTCCTATTTCGATGAAATTAAAAGAGGAACGGGTAAAGTTCATGAGGAAAATATCATCGCCATACTTGGCTGGAATGAACTCGTTCCAGCTATTCTAGCAGAATTAAACCTATACTGTAAAACAGAACGAAAAAGGCTAATCATCGTTGTTCTCACGGAAGAGCCGAGGTCTGAATTTATACAGCTAATTAAAATTAACCGGTATTTAGAAATTCTGTTTAGAACTGGATCCTCTTACCAAACATCCGACTTAAAAAGATTAAACCTGACTCACTCCAGGTCAATCCTTGTATTCTATGATTGCGGTAAAAAAGAGAAGCTTGATTTTTTGACACAGGATTCGTATGTGATTAAAACTTTCATTTCTCTTCATTCGTTGCTAGTTGAAAACAAAACGAATACAATTCCTATTCTTCTAAATTTTAATGAAATGGAAAATAGCATTTACCTCGATTATATAGAGGAGCGAAATACTGTTTTTTTTAATAGAAATTATTATAATGCAAAATTTATCTCTCTACTTTTATTAAATCCTTACTACTATTATATATTTCATGAATTGCTTAGCTATGAAGGAAATGAAATATATTTTTCTAAAATGAACTTTAGTGAGAAAACATTTGGTAGTATTCTTGAAGCCTTTCCGCTCGCCATTCCCATTGGTATACGTCGGAATAATGAAATTATCCTTTGTCCCGATG
>JANMOF010000303.1:0-7071 GCA_031368925.1 Leptospiraceae bacterium | reverse complement strand
CTCGACTAACGCTCGAACTGACATTATTCACTATTATGAATTTTGCAACAACTCTATTGATTATGACTTGCTTCATGGAAATTTTTCAAATCTAAAGCATAGTCCCAAACTTGATTAATAGCGCTTGCGGTTAATACAGATTCACCGGTTTTAAATTCTAAAATAAAAATAGTTCCACCGATTAAAAGGACAACATCTATTCTTTTTCCCATCCTTGGAATAGAAAATTCGAAATATATTTTTCCAGAATATGGTTTTAAAGATTTTTGTAGTATTGAAATTTGCTCAGACCAAGCATTACGTTGTAGCTGTTCTAAAGAAAAAGAATTATCAGAGGTAAGTATTCCCTTTATTGCTTCTGGAGAGGAAGTTAAAAATTCTTCGATTGTAGCTGAATAGAATGCTCTGTTCATTTTTACTTTATGAGGCTATTGCTTAGATATTCGCTACAGAATAATTCAGTTATAGTGTCTTCCATGGCAAATTTCGTATACGTTTCTCTCCGAAGTAAATTTAAAACTAGAATTTGCCATATACCTTTATGAGAAAGATATTTTAACTTTAGAGCAGGCAAGTAAGCTTGCTGAAATAAGTTATTTAGATTTTCAAAAAGAATTAGGAAATAGAAATATCTCTATTCATTATGATGAAGAAGAATTAGAACGGGATTTGAAAACACTAAGCAGTCTTAACTAAGACTAATGATTATTATCTCCGATACTTCTCCTTTCATTGCTTTATTAAATATTCACAGAATTGAAATATTGCACACTATTACGGTAAGATGAATAATTGAGTCTCGCTGAAGTATGGTAAAAAATCTTTGTCTTAACCAATTTGAGCTTAAGCGGGCGGAATTCACGTGAATTTCCATTTTAATATTTTCTTGCTTATTTCTGATATTCAGAATAATAGTGTGTAGGTAAAAAAAATGACAGTAGAAAACTTTGCTCAGAAATTAGAAGAAACAGATGTAATTTATAGAAATGGAAAGCCGTTTGCTATCGTCTTAGAAATAGATTTTTATAAAGATTTATTATTGTATCTTGATGACATCATAGATACAAAAAAAGCTCTTGAGCGATTTTCTATTTATCAAGAATCCGGTGAAAAGGAAATTACTTTGGATCAGTTAAAGTTACAAATGCTTAAGGAAGGATTTTCAGAAGGGGAATTGATTGCAAATAACGCTCAGTGATCAAGCAACTAAAGATTTTGAATCTCTTCCTAGGTCTGAAAAACCAAAGATTTATAAGAAAATGCAGTTCTTGGAGAATTCGGGAATTAATTATAATACTTACAAATTGCAAAATTCAGAGTTTTACAGAATTAGACAAGGTGATTTTAGGATTATATTTTCACTCGATGAAGAAGAATTAGAACGGGATTTGAAAACACTAAGCAGTCTTAACTAAGACTAATGATTATTATCTCCGATTACCCATTATCATTATTTCCAATCCAATTTTAATTTTTTATTTTTTTGCGCACAATCAGTTAGATACATATTCATAAGATTTTGATAGGCGATTCCAGTTTTTTCTGACAATTGCTTGAAATATTCTATCGTATCCGGTTCAATACGAATGGAAATTTGTTTCTTTAAAATCTTCGCAAAAGGATTTTTACGACTTTTGTATTTTGTTAAATCATATTCTTTTTTCATAATAACCTCATTAGCCAGAATAATGTTCTGCTTCTTTCTTAGTCGCTTTTCTCGCTGAAATAATTCTTATTGTATTCTTCGTCTGTTTCAAAACATGGGAAACTATCAAGATTCTAAGTTTTGCACTTATTCCGAGCATTAGAAATCTATCCTCTTCTGATGAATTCTTTTCGTCAAAGAATTGAATGGCTTTTTCATCATAAAATACTGATTTTGCTTCATCAAAACTAACCTTGTGTTTTTTTGATTTGCAATATCCTTTTTAATGTCCCATTCAAAATTTAATTTTGACATTCTACTATTGTATATACATTATAATTATAATGTCAATGAAAATAACAAACACAAAGATTAATTCTGTTCCTTCTAGTTCTCTTAAATTCTTAGAATCGATTATACATGACTTCTTATAAATAAGTTCCGCTATTTTTCACAAAAGGCGTATTTCAAACTAGGAAGTAGAAATATCTCCATTCATTATGATGAAGAAGAATTAGAAAGAGATTTGAAAACACTAAAACTCTAAAGTCCAGGCTAATTGTAAGTATCTGCCGGGTTGGGGAAGAAGAGAATTCTGAAATCCCTTTGCTCTCTGGTAATAATTATCGCCACTGCTGACACTTTCAAATCCGGGGTCGTAGTAAGTGTGATTGAGTAGATTTAGAATTTTTATCGTAACGAATACCGGGGTTAAATCGGAATTTGTCTATAGATAAAATCGTAGAAATAAATCCTCCCAGGATTTGCAAATACGATGTAGCCTTGTATTCAAAATTTTGGTAGGTCCGCACACTGCTATTATCCGTGTTCCAACCGGTCAAACTGATAAACGAATTTTTACATTTGATAAAGGATATTGCCTTGAAAATTCTGCATTATGCGTATAGAGGTTATTGTCTATTATCCCGTTAATCATAAATAAAATTCTCTGAGTAAAGGGAGTTCTGTATCCGCGCTGGTAGATATTTGTATAATGCGTTCCATTTGAAAAAGAAATATCAAAGCCAGGGAGGTCATAAAAGATTTCATCGATACTAGTATAGCCCCGTTTTTTAATATCTTCTTCTGTTATAATCATCATGGAGGCAGGAGCTTCGAGTAGTTTTCTATCCATCATAAATTCCAGTTAAACCTTTTTAATTTGCGTAAATTAAATCTAGCGAAATTTTAATTCTACGTCCTCATTCGTTAATTATTTATTCTTTGTTCGAGATAATATGAGTAGTTTTTTTCGTCTAAACATTCACATTGAGGTAATATGATATTTAAAAATAGTAATTCTGGGCAAATCTTTGTAAACCGCTCTCAACCTGGCATTGATTCTGTCTCAATATTACTCGCTATACTAATTGGAATTTTAACCATAACAAATTGTAGTAAGGAAGAAATAAAGGCAACTGCTGAAAGTAACAAAGAAAAAATTCTTATCAATGCAATGACTCTCATGGACATACAGGGACGGAATGGAAAAATAATCGAAGCGAATGAGGCAATCGCAGCGGATACATCGGCGTTGGTGATAATCTACGCAGGCAGTGACACTGCATCTAGTGTAACTCAGAATTTTACTGTCTCGGTTGCGGGTTCGAGAGGTACGTCGATTAGCTGGGTAAGTAATCATGCTGCGGTAACATTTTTAGGAACGAGTGCTACCGTTATGAGGCAAGTCGGTATTAACCACACATCAGTGACTTTGACGGCGACGATTTCTAAAACCGGTGGTGTTAGTGATACTAAGGATTTTTCAATCACGGTGAAACGAAACATCACAGGTACAGTTGCTTTAAGGGTCTACGGGCAAGATGGAAGCTTTACTACCGTAAAGACATTGAGTGCTTATACTCTAAATACTCCTTCTAAAGTAGTAAAAGATAGTGCAGGTGGCATATACATTGCGGATTACACTAATAATCGGGTATTGTATTATTCCGGGACGAATACTTTCGCTACACGTGTCTACGGGCAGGCTGGTAGTTTTATTACTAATACCGCGAATAAAGGCGGATTGAGTGCGGATAGTTTAAATAGACCGACAAGTGTTGCAGTAGAGGCGGGCGGGGTGTATATCGTCGATAATTTAAACCACCGCGTTCTTTATTATTCTGGTACGAGTACTACAGCCACGCGTGTGTATGGGCAAGCTGGGAGTTTTACTATTGGGACTGTTAATAATGGCGGGAGAACCGCGAATAGTATAAATAGTCCAATAGGGATAACGGTGGATGCTTCTGGAGTCTATGTCGCTGACTCTGCGAATCATAGGGTACTTTATTACGCTGGAACTAGCACCACAGCAACACGTGTATATGGTCAGAGTGGTAATTTTACAACTGCCGTTCTTGGCACAAATGCAGATAGTTTACGGAATCCAACTTGTGTGACAGTAGATGCTAGTGGAGTATATATTGTTGATGCAGTGAATCATCGTATGCTTTATTATTCGGGAGCAAGTACTACAGCCACTCGAGTGTATGGGCAGGGTGGTAGTTTTACAACGGGAACAGCAAATAATCCAGCCTTAAACGCCGACAGTTTAAATAGCCCGTACGATGTCGCGGTGAATGCAAGCGGTGTGTATATAACCGATACCTCTAATAACCGAGCCCTTTTTTATTCCGGGACTAGTACGACAGCTACACGAGTCTATGGTCAGGGTGGCAGTTTTATATTAGGCACTGTAAATAATGGTGGGATAAGCTCAGACAGTCTAAATACACCTAATGGCATTCTATTAGATGCTAGTGGAGTATTCATCGCTGACTACAATAATAATAGGGTGCTTTATTATGCAGGAACGAGTACTACTGCTACGTTGGTTTACGGGCAAGGTAGTAGTACAGTTAATACTGCTAATAATTTGATCAGCGATGGTGTAGATTCTTTAAAGTTAGCGAAGTCTCTAGCGGTAGATGCAAGTGGTATGTATGTAGCTGATTATTCCAACCATCGGGTCTTATTTTTTCCTGGGAGTAGCACTACACCCACACGAGTCTATGGTCAGGGCGGTAGCCTTACAACGAATATTGCAAATAAGGGGGGAGTCAGCGCGGATAGCTTAAATTCACCGAATGGTATTGCGCTAAATGCCAGTGGTGTTTATATCGCTGATTCTCTTAACAACCGAGTACTTTATTATTCCGGGACTAGCACAACTGCGACAAGAGTGTATGGGCAGGGTGGCAGTTTTATTACAAATGCTTCTAATAATGGTGGTCCTATAGCCACAGACAGTCTTAGTACGCCCTATGGTCTTGTGTCAGATACAAATGGGCTATTTGTGTCCGATCAAGGTAACCATCGCATATTATATTTTAACGGGAGTAGCACAATTGCAACAAGAGTGTATGGGCAAGCGGGTAGCTTTACTACTGGAACTGCTAACAATCCTGGATTAAGTGCGGATAGTCTAAATGCTCCCTGTCATTTAGCGTTGGATGCCGGTGGAATGTATGTTGCAGATGCATTTAACAGCCGAGTGCTTTATTATTCTGGGACTAATACGACTGCGACAAGAGTGTATGGACAAGCTGGGAGTTTTACTACTGGGACTGCCAACAGCCCTTCCTTAAGCGCGAATAGTCTAAACCAACCGTACGGGGTTACTACGGGTATTGGTGGAATATACATTGCTGATTATTCTAATCATCGAGTATTATACTATCCTGATATTAGTACTACGCCCACACGTGTTTATGGACAGGGCGGTAGTTTTACCACAAATACTTTGAATAATGGTGGGATAAGTGCAAATAGTCTAAACATTCCAGCTGCTGTGGCAGTTGATACAGATGGTTCACTTTATATTGCTGATCGTCTCAACAATCGCGTGTTGTGGTATTGAATAAAATAAATCTTACCCCAACGAATTCCCACACATAGCACAGAACTTTGCACCAGTGATAGTCGTATGAAAACTACATTTGCGGCAAATGCCTGTTATTTGCGGTATAGATGATGAGGTTTTGATAGATTCTAACTTGCTATCTAACTCTTTCAAATCACCGATTATGTCTTTGGATAGTTCGGTGAATTCGGAGGCTTGGATTTTTCCTGTGTCCATTTCTATCTTTAAATCTTTTAGATTTTCTAAAAGCATTTTGCGCTCTGAATTGAGAGAAGACTTTTCTTCGGACTCGCGAGACAAGATTTTACTTTGATTAAAATGTATGTATAAAAAGGGAGAGGCGAGTAGAGCCGTTAACACAATCGAGTAGAGTATGAGTAGTATATCCATTAGCCGTCAATTTCCTTTAGGTATTTTTCTGCATCCTGCGGGATCGCATTCTTTGTTATTACTTCCGATGTAACTTTTTCTTTCTTCAAGCGCCCCTTGAGGTAATAGAGGATTAGCCCTAGTCCAAGAGCCATGCCTGCGAATAGAGTCATATTGATCCAGGTAGAATCAGGTTGGGCTAAAATCTTTTCTCCAAATCCACTTACAAGTCCTGCAACCATATTTTCACTACCTGAGGCTTGTAGCTTCTGAACGATTGGGTCTGTTAATATCTCTTCGCCGAAACCGGTTTGCATCTTTTGAACAATTTCATTTGCGCTCTCGCCTTTACGAATTCGATTCTCCATAAAAAGTTTTAACTGAGCAGATATTGCACAATTATTAAAAGAACAACTCTTAATTGGAAGAGAAGGAAGGCAAATACAACGTATCCGCGAAGTCACATCATTAAAAATTTCAATCTGCTTTAAGTCAGTAAGCGTAGTAGTGCTAGAGTCTGCGAAGAGGGAGAAAGTGAAGAGGAGAATAGATAATATAAATCCCATCCGTGTTAATCCGTGTTTCCCAGCTCTTTCGCTCACGTCTAACTGATGACGTGGCTCAAGCCCATTTTCGCTACCGCTCAAATATGTGGTAAAATTCTTCATACTTTTTTCCCTTCACCAATCGGCAGTAATATAAACAACCCGGCGAGGAAGTAGAGAAGCGAGCCAAACCAGATTAATTTCACGAGTGGGTTTACCCAGATTTCTAAATTGCCTACGATTTCTTTCGGGAATCTTTGGAAGAATGCATTTTTTTCTTCAAAGCTTCTTGCTCCAAAGAAATACTCCATGAATAACATCGGCAACTCGGGATTTTCCTCTGAGAGAGAAGCATTTTCAATTGCGCCTAGTTGGATGTATAAATCTTCCTTTGGGCTGGAATGAATCGACGGCTCGCTCGTTGGAATATGAGTTTCAAATCCACCGGTCATATGATTGATTTGCGGATAGAATCTTCTTTCGGTTGTCATATCTTCGACTGCGGCTAATTGGCGTTTGATCTTGTAGGTTGCTTCTTCTGACACGATTACGTTGAAGATATTGGGAGATTTTGTTTCGTCTCCGTTGATGATTGGCTTTATTTTGATGGTTGCGGCTTCTATTTGGTAGTCGCCTAGCATTCCTTT
>JANMOF010000301.1:0-5780 GCA_031368925.1 Leptospiraceae bacterium | reverse complement strand
CTCGACTAATGATGCTAATGCCTGTAACTCCTCTGTTAAAAGTTTTTTTACGAATATACCGAATTTGCCATTTGATTGAAACCAAAAATCATATAGAAGATGAGAGGTAATTAAAACTAGTTGAAGGTAATTTTTATTCTCCTCCGAGTATTTATATCGAAATGATTTGTCAATGTCTAGTGGCTTTGGGTCATCCGCTAATGCAACTAATAAATCATTCACTACTGCTGTCGTATAAATTTCTCCCTTGTATGTCTTTGGTGGAGACTCTAAAATTGGCGGAAGTAAAAATTCTCCCGGGCAATTTTGTAGTCTTTGTAATAGGTAGTATAAATCAGGTCCGTCTTGCATTAGCCTTTACCTGCATATTGTTTCTTACTAAATTCTCTCGCAAACACTACAAGTGCTCCCCAATCATTTACTCTGTGAATATCCCAGCCTTGCTTACTTGCGGCAACTAGGTCTTTGTCTTTCTTCCAATCATTATAAAGATTTAACACGAATGTCCCGCCGGCTCCGCAGTTTTTCAAACTTAGTTCTGAAATTTGCCAGCCGGAATTTTTCTTTTCGTCTTTGTCAAACATCGTAGTAACACCTTCATCTGATACAACTAGGATATGAACTTTTCTAGAATTAGGTTTTCGATTTGCATAAGTGTCTCGCAAAATATGAATCGGAAATGCAGTAGACCCACCTAAATATCCAGTAATAATTTTTAACAATTCTTTTTCATTAGAAATAAATCCGTCTGTTACAAAAAACTCCTTTGTTCCACTCCAAAGTGTTGCTTGCACACGAGATCCTACACGCAGAGCGGATAACGCGATGATAGTCCCTGCAAGTGCGAGGTAAGAGACATTATACCCAGGGTTTGGCATTGACCCAGAACAGTCGATATAAATATCCAGATCAACCGGTTCTTTTTCTGGCAAAGAACCTTCCGCATAACCGTAAGTTTGCTCTACCGTTGTAAATCCCGGAATCACGACAGGGCTTCTCATCGCAGTCTGAAACCAATCTATGTTTTCTATCGGTGAGCTAATATCCCATACATCTACACCTTCCATGAGCGGCTCTTTAGAAGTAGGGTTTTCTTTTACTGGAAAAGGAATTAGGTGAGGTGCTGCTCTTTCTTTGTAATATTGAATTCGTATATCTTCTTCACTCATATTCAGCCCGAGTGCTTTTAAGATTTGACCGTATTCGAAAGGCTCCCTGTGTTGACTGGAAGAATTTCCAATATTGGAATGCAAATCTTTTGGCTGCTTACCATTAGCCTCATCATCGAGTGCGGGATGCCTTGCTCCTGAAATTTCACCTTCGTCTAGTTCAGTTAATCCACTCGGAAAATCTGCACCCGACCCTGTTTCACAGGAATCCATCCACACACTCATGATTTTCTTGGTTGCATTTCCACGATCTTTAATGAGATAGGGATAGCAAAGTGCCGCAAATCTTCCTGCACCGTTAAGCCAATCTTTGGAAAAATTTCGGATGAGTCTATTTCCAAGCTGTGCATCTCCTTCTAAAAGCGTGTCTACTTCTCCCTTTGCGAGACTACCTTTTGTTAGCCCCCAGAGAATTTCATAAATACGCATATAAAATGTCCACATAGGATCAGTAGAATTTCCACCGATTTTTTCATAGACCTCATTCATTTTTAAGCCATACTCACGCTTCAACTTATCATTTATTAGTAAATCCGCATATAGATTGGCTATGAAAGGCGCATCTGTTTCATAGCCCGGAAGACCTCTCCGGATACGCGCGATTACCCGTCCGTGATCGGTTAAGTCTGCTGGACAATATACATGGTGTCCGATTTCATGGCACATGATTTCTAATGGATAATCCTCTAAGTGGTTTTGAATGACCATCCGAAGGCTAATGACTACGGCGTGGTCATCCAAGCGAATCATTGCAAAGCTTGCCGACAAATGTTCGTTAGTCTCTTCTTCTTTTGTCAGGCAAAACCTAGGCTCTGAAAGTTTGAGGTATTTACTCCAAGTTTCAATTGCATCAGGCCAGAGCGCAAGCCATTTCTGTTTTAATTCTACCGCAGTTTTCTTTGGTTTAACTTTATCCATTACTTAACCCATGCCTACTACAAAAAAAGAATGAGAGTAGGGGCTTGTGATACAGCAAGTATGTTCATTGCCTGCAATACTAGAATAATTAGCTAGAGGCAAATATTGAATTTCCTCTTTTCCATTTTGGATTTTCCCTTCCTTTGTAACAATAAAGTCCGACTTTATATTTTTTTTCCTGATAGAAGATAGCTTCAGATAAGTATCTTTTGAAATTCTTTGGAGGTGTGAACCAAAGAAATCAATGAATAGCGCATAAAAATTCTTTTTATCGTATAAAATAAATTCCTGATCTAGAAGTTCTACCTTTGGAGGATTTAGAAATTGTCCACCGAAACCTGAAAAATTACCAACACGGCTGATAATGAAATTTCTTTTAGGCGAGTTTTCTTTCATTGCATTTTCTAGACTTAACCAAGGATCTATTTCTAGTCTGGAAAAGAAATTTTCTATATTAATATTTCGTAAATTAGGAATATCTAATGTAGTTTCGAGTAAAGCTATATTCATGCTCTTACAAATTTCAATTGCTTTTTGTCTATATTGTGCCATTCCGGAAATCCAAGCGGCTACTTTTCCTGCTTCGAATAATTCGTGGATATTCTTTGCTTTCTTACTTATCTTTTGAAATTTGGAAAGCCACGTATTTAATTTGATAATATCTATACTTCCTATATTGATAATTGCATTCGAAAGAGAACTCAAATATAAATCTGGATTTTCAAATACCCAATCACCAGCTTCTTCGATACATTGGATGAATTTATTTTCGAAGAACGGATAACGACCTGAATTTCCGAGATAATTTTTTCCTATCAACTCTAAAATTTTTTCATACAGAGAAATTAAAAGAGAGGATAATTGTTCTTTATCTCTCTTTGGATTTTTATCAAATACTGGCTCGATGACAAAGCTAATATAAAAAAATACTACTTCTTTTTCGATTGCTGGAAAAGAAAATTTATAAAAACTAAAAAGCGAATTTAGCTTCTCTCTATTTTCTTTTAGCAATTGGATTAAAATTTGATTCTTTATTTGTTCTGTAGCCATCTCAGGTAATTGGAATATCTCTGGTGAAGATATTTTAGTTTTAACACATCATCGAACACATGCCCGTAGAGCTTTCTGTTTGCACTCCAATCTTCCATGATGCGAGCAATCTTTGTTAGCTCTTCTTCTACTTCTTTTTCGGTTACTCCTTCTAAGCCGCGGTCAAATTTCTTTTCGAGTGCATCTAGTGGATCTTGCTTGTCTAAGTCTAAACGATCGTATTCGGCACAGGACATATCGAATAACTTTCGAATCCAACTTACTCTATCTACACGATACACTGTATTGCCGGGCTGTTCAAAAAAAGGTGCGTCTGGATTTTGCACAAGCTTATCGTGAAACACAAACGGGAGAATATGTCTTACGTCATCAAATTCTACAATTTTTTTCCCTCGAAAATACGAAAGGGCTTTTATAAACACAAGACAGGTCATAATTGAGCGCACGGATAAACCGTTTCGTGTTTGGTTACCTAGATCTTTTAATTTGTCTTTACCCGTTTCCGCAGCAGCAATTGAGCGAAACTCTACACCAGAAATTTTTACATTGTCCTTTGTTTTATACTCCAACTGCTCACTAGCAGATTCATATAATTCAAAATGGCTGGAGAAAAATTCTATGCGGCGTAAAAGTTTTTCTGGGAGGTTAACTTCGAGTATCTCCTTATTGACCTGGGTAATTTCTTCTTCTGTAAATATAATTTGCTTCGGAACAGACTCTTCTGGTTTAATGCCCTGTTCAATTCTAGAAAGCAAGTCTCCGATGAATCTAGAATTAAAATGCAAGGCCTTTACAACAATATCAATTCGGTCGCGCAAAGCCTCTATTACCTGGTAAGTTCCACCACCCGCATCGTCGTTAGCCGTTAGATACCAAGCTGCTTCAGGACATTCGTAGATTTGGTCTAGAATTTCTGCATAGTTATCCCCTAAAACAGTAAGAAGTGCAGATTGGGTTCGAGTCGGGATTCGGTTATATTCATCTATAATTTTAATTCGCATCCCGAGCCATTTTCGCCAGGAAATTTTTATATCGTCCATATCCTTTGCTGTCATTAGGTCTGATGGAATTGGATTTCCTAGTAAATCAGAAATAGTCATCTGAGGCTGTCCATGTTGAATGGCGCGTTTGATGTCTTTTAACGGATAACCAGCAATTACTCCCATAAGAATTGCGCTTGCGGTTTTTCCCCGCCCTGGTCCTCCGATAATTAAACAACGCCTTCGTGTTACTAGATTTAAAAGAGGAAGTAAAACAAAACTAGAATAACTCTGGTCAGACGGAAAGGTTACTCGACTCTTACTATCTCCAATCGAATAAGTCTGATTAGCCCCTTTGTTGTATTCAATATCGTAGTAGGGACTGATGATTGCATTGTTTACAATCCAGAGATATGCTTTACGAAGTTTTTCGTCGAGTCCCGACTCGCCATTGCTATCTCCCTGGGATTCTGTTCCACTTACAGAACCTGAATAAAGATCGGCAATGTCAAATTTATTCTTAGATTTGCCTCCGCCTGGAAGTGTTGGGGATTCAGATACTTTTTGTGTTTTGTTAAATAGTGCCATATTATAATCCTAATTTTGTATCGACTACAAGCTTTGTAGCAGATTGAATCTCTCCTGTTTCTGTGTTGATGAGCTTAATATAAATTTCGTAATTCGAATCTTTCCTGTATAGCTTGCTATTGACTAAAAGGTTTGCACCGAGTAGCTTACCGACCTTAACCGCATTTGCTTCATCAACAGCTTGTAAGTTTAGTTTCCATTCAGCAAGGACTTTTTGTAAATCCTTTCTTTCTACTACTTTAAATGTTTTGTTTCGAATAAATCCGAGTAGCATTTGTTCAGCGAAGTACTCCCCATTTTTTCCATAAGTTTTTGTTTCTATCGCAAATGGTAATACACTTACAGTAGTAGAGGGCTTGATAGTAAAAGTAGAGTAGTCTACAAGCTGAGCAATTGCTTTATCGAAAAGCTTATTAAGAGTTTCTTCTTTTTTTTCTGTTTCAATTTTACTCGCACTAAAATATTCTTCGCCCGATGGAAGAGGTTTTCCTTTAGCCGCTTGAATTTCTTCCTTAGCAAATCGAATTACTATACTTTCCAATTTATCCTGCGGAAAATTGGTTCCAGTGTGGTGACTAACGCTTCCGGTTGCTCCACCTTCACTTTCTCCTTTTTCCCCATAAGTTAGAAAAATATACTTTGCATTTGTGAATTGCGAAATTTGCCTGAGCACATATTCACCGTTAATATCTAGTCCACCAGTTCCAATCGTGAAAATTTTAATTCCTCTTTCATTGGCTTCCTTTATAGCTGAAATATAAGTATAATCCTGTTTATAATCTAAGTGCGGTGGTGCATCGGTTATGATAAATGTGAGTCTAATCGCATTTTGCCTCCACTCGATTTCTTTCATGGAATCTTTTAAAGCTGATTGCAAATCTTCTGGGTAATCGCCGCCACCCGCTGCCTCTACTTTGTTTAATTCTTTCTTGAATTTTTCTAAATCGCTTGTGAGTGGAATTACTTTTGTAACATAGGCTTCTTTTTTATCGCGGTACAAAACCATTCCAAATTGAACTTTGGTTTGTGAGTCTCCCGCAAGGTTTAAATTAATGATTTCAATTGTATTTTTTAA
>JANMOF010000298.1:0-9564 GCA_031368925.1 Leptospiraceae bacterium | reverse complement strand
GACAATTTTACCATTCTCGCGGATAACACTTGTTACTTCTTGGTTGTAAAAAATGTCTCCACCTTTTGATTTGATATGATTAATCATCGGATTGATGAAGGTTTCATCGGGAGGCCATTTATAAAAATCAACCTTTGAATCGTTTGGGAGATTTCCCAGGCGCATGAAATTTACAATTGCTAATGCTGAGCATTCCTTAGTTGTCATAAAGAAACCCATTTCGGCTAACGCTTCAAAGAAATGTTTTATATATTCAAGACTTACTCCATTTTGCAAAGCCCAATCGTAAAAAGTAATGCTATCCAAATAAAGTCTATCTTCTTTGTTTGAAAAATCAAATCCCCACATCTTCATGGAAGTCTTTAGTGTTTCAAATAAATTTGAAGCCGGAACGTTAATATCCTCTCTAGACGGAATGTAGACACCGTTATCAGCCATTTCAACTCGGTCAAATGGAATTGCCCAAGAAGTATTATGAATCTTACTTTGCACGCCGCGTTTCGAAACAAAATAATAAAAAGAATCCTCTTTGCCCAATTGGTTAATTTCGATTTTGTGTCGTCCGAGAAATTCTCTTAGATTTTTATAAAATCCCCAGATAGCGTGAAGTCCGTGCTCACGTGAGTAGCCCTTATCCCCGAAATGTTTTTTTGCAAAATGTTTATCTTTCCAGGTTTTGAGTTTACCACCTGCGTTTGCAGTCTTTTCAATTAAAATAACTTTAAATCCTCGATCCGATAGTTCGCAAGCAGCCTGTAACCCTGCAAGCCCTGCTCCCAGAATACATACAGTCTTACCGTTAGGCGCAAGACTCACATGGTTTTCGGGGATATGGGGAAAGGTTTTCTTGTATTCAGAATTTGCAAAAAAAGAATAGGCAGTCCCACCGACTAAACCAGTTGTCGCCAAACTAGCAGTAGCCACACTCGCTTTAAGAGAGAATTTTAAAAACTCTTTCCGGTTCATCTAGACAGCAGCTAATTTCTTATTTGCTCTATATACATTGATTGCATAAAGAACGTAAAAAAGCATAGTAAAGAATAAAGCTGTATCTATACTTTGTTTATAAAGAGTCAATCTAAATACAAGTGCGAGGATTAACATGAGTAGCCTCAGTCCAATTACTCCCATATGAATTTTAAATTGTGGTTTTTTCTTTGCGATTAAATAAAAATCAATCGGAGTAAATACAAGTATCATAATCGTCTCGTTCATGAAAGGAAAGGAAGTAAACAGCCAGACGAGAAGAGCAAAGAGTCCACCAAATCCAGAGATAATTCCAAATAAAATCTCACCTTTTCTATCGATCATCGGCTTAAAGTAAACAGGGATTTGCCCAACAATAATAAATAAAAGGACGATAAACATCAAGTTACCCAGAAAATCAAAACTTTCAGGAGCCATCTTCCAGAAATTTCTATGAAGCATTTCTTTGTCTTTTACAAGTTTACCATCTTCTACACTGGAGAGTAAATCATAAGGCAAGTAGATTAATTCTGTAGGGTTACGCTCTTTATCCGTATCGTGGTCGAGTAGAAGTTTCTCTTCAATCCGAAGCCAAAAAATCTTATTGGAATAGGGAATAACTCTAGAGCGCCAGGTTCGCTTATTAGTTTCCGTTTCTAGTTTTAGCGGAGAACCATACGTAGCCCCAATTAGATCACGAATATAGGTGACACAATTTCCACTGAAGTTATCGTATTCGTAACCATCTTTGTACTTTTCTATAAATTCTAATATATTTTTTAAAAATGCTTTTTTTTGGTTTTCATCGAGGATAAATTCTGAAGAATACATTCCTCTTCCAGTAGTATCCCACATCGTATAGGATGCAGCCATTGTCTTCACAGTTATATAGAACTTAGCCTCACCTTTTAAAAAGCGCCAGATAAATCCAGCGGATTCATCGTATTCGCCGAAGTCAATGTAGAAGTCTTTATCCTCAAACTGTTTTCCTAAGTATACTCTAAGTGCCGAGTGACCAAATGCAGTTGTGACACTTGGTAGAGTATCTACTGTAATCAATTGAATCTTTAATTCTGCTAGTTGCTGTGAGGTAAGTGAATTTACAAAGGAAATAAATTTCTCTTTGTTTTGCTTATTTACTTCGATATCAGCTTGCGAAAAGAGATTTGTGGAAACTAAAAAAATTAGAATTAAAAAAAAACGAATCATAAATTACTTTCCTTGCTTTTCTACTATATAAGCAATAAAGGCTTTAATTCTTTCTTCAGGCATCGGCACACGAAAGTAATGATCGTTTCGCCAAGAGGGAAACAATGGAACTCCATCAATGTGGCTATCCGAGAGTAGATTCAAACCTTCATTCGGTCCGAACTGTGCCAGGTAATTATAAAATGGTTTTCCTCGCTCTGTAACTAAACGAGCCGTCGGAACACCAACGATATTTACAACAGTCATATGCTTCGGAATAATTAATTCGTTACTGAGCGGAGCATTCTCTCCACCACGCATAGAAGTTAAGCCTTCCCAGTTATAGCCTGCCATCCAAAAATAAAATTTCCCTTCCGTTCGATAGAGCCAATGATCCATCATGCCATTAACTACGAGGCTACCTTTGTTTATCCCCCCGAAATTAAACCACCCTACTACCTTAGCGAAATATGGCTCTTTGCCGCAAAACTCAATTGCTTTTTTAAAATCACCACTACCTTTACTTGCAGAGCCGATAATAATTCCTTTTACCTCTGTCTGGCTTTTGATAAATTCGCAAATGATTTTCCCATTTGCATCAACGGTTCCTGTTTGGTCTGTTGGTATAACAGCCTCTGCAAGTCCTAGTTGTTTTACAATGGCGCGGATTAATTTTCCATCAGCGTCTACTTCTGTATTATCCTTATAGAACATCCCCGGGGCAATTGCGAAGATTAATTTTTTTGAGGAGTAATCCGGGATTTTGCGCATAAATTCATTTTGCTTCGTATAAATATATTCAATAAACTTTCTATTAGTAGGCTCGGTAATTGCCCTGTGATAAAAAACGGCAGCAGCTTTATCAATATCACCGGTTTCTTTCATGATATTATATAACACTTCGCGGGTTAGGTCTGTTAGCTTTCTATACTTTGGGTAAGATGCTGCCCAGTCCAGGTATTCTTTTTCATCTTCACAGATGTAGTCCACATAATAGTCATTACCCTCACAGCGAAAGCCCTTCAGCTTTTCGGTCGGATTGTCTAGTTTTCTATCAGCAGTGCAGGAAAAAAGTATAATTATAGATAATAATAGTAAAGGGATAAATCGTAAGTTCATTTTGAGTTATATGAGAATTTGAAAATGTTTGAGGATTAACTTGAAGGAAGGAAAGACTTGAAATGCTACAGATAAACTGTAGCATTCCAAATTAAAAATATTAGGTACCGTTTACTAGGATGCAGCTTTCAACGAGAACAGAACCAAGTAGAGAGTTGATGCTTGCATCAACAGACTGAACTTTGGTAATTCCACCTTGTTTTGCAGCAGCAGCAAGACTCATGTCTCCGCTTCTGATTAAGCCTAGGATAGCATTTGTACAAGCTTTTCCAGTTTTTGTTCCAACTGGTTTACCACCGTCTTTTCCCCAAACGCAACCTGCTTCGCCAGCGTTTGTGATATCGCCAGACCAAGTACAGTTTTGGTTAGATTTAACGTTGTCCATGATAGAACCAGAAGAAGCTGGTTGAATAGATGGGCCTGCGCCGGATCCACTACCGCTACAAGCGATAGCTGCTGCAATTGCAAGTGCTGTTAAAACACCTAATGAATTTTTGAAATTTTTATTCATATTTGTCTCCATAAAAAATATATGAATAGGAAATAATTTTCCTAGCCAATGAATCTTAAAGAACGTTTATACGAAATTTTGTCAATGAAAATCACGCAAAAAGCAATATTTTCTTTATTTTTTTGCCCCAGCTTTTTTTAAAAAATTTACGATATCCCCCTGGTTATTCTCAATAGCGAGGGCAAGAGCTGTTTGCCCTTTCTTATCTGTGATATTCAGATCATTCTTCTTAGTTAAAAGTAGTGTAGTCATTTCAGTATTCCCCTGTAAAACTGCTTTCATCAGAGTAGTTTGTCCAACCTCGTCTTGCACATTTGGGTTGGCACCAGCGGAAAGCAGCTGCTTTATTAAATCCACTTCCCCCATATTCACTGCCCATGTAAGTGCAGTAAAACCGGAAGTATCAGTTAAATTGATATCAGCTCTCGCTTTCAATAAGGCAGAAACCATATCTTTCTGACCCTTTTTAGCTGCAATAATGAGAGCAGTCTTACCGTCTTTAGCTTTTGCGTTTACATCTGCTTTGTTTTTTATAAGAAATTCAATTGATTCGATGTCATTTTTATAAATTGCTTTAATGAGCGCTGTCTCCCCAAATAAATCTACTGCATTTATATCTGCCTTCGCCTGCATAAGAAATGGGAGCGCCTCCGTAAATTGAAAAAGCACAGCGAGCATAAGCGGTGTATGCCCCTCTCTATTTTTAACATTTACATTGGGCTTGTATTTGAATAACTCTTTGGTGATTTCAATCCTATAGCGGGCAATGGCAAACATAAGGGCGGTTCTATCTAGAGTATCTGCGACGTTTACATCCGCTCCTTTTTCTAGAAGCATTCTGACAATTTCATCGTGTCCAAAATTACAGGCATTCATAAGAGCTGTTCCGTTTACTTTATTTTTAGCGTTAACGTCGATTCCTGCGGCTAATAGCATTTTGACTATAGTGACATATCCATGTCCGGCTGCATAAATTAATAAGTTACTTCCAGAATCATCCTTGATGTTAACATCATTCTTTTCATCCAAGTATTTACTGATTTTGGCTTCATCGCCTTTGATTACGGCTTGAAAAATTTTCTTATTCCCGGCACACCCAATGAATTGGATGATAAAAACTAAGATAGAAATAGTTTTTAGAAATTGGTACATAGTGTTTCCTTTAATTTTTTTTATGATACGATTGCTTTCTTAGACGAAAAATGTATTTGTGCTACTAATCCCATGAGTGCAAAAATTACAATGGAAAGTGAAATAAACTGAGCATAGGTTATGCTCCCGAAGATTAAGTTTCTATCTCCGCGAAAGAATTCAACTATGAATCGATTGCTTCCATAGAAAATCCAAAAGATAAAAAAAAGTCGCCTAGTAGCCCATTCTTTCTTGTCAATTTTATACATGATAAACAATACAATCCACATAATACCCATTTCGTAGAGTTGGGTAGGATGAACACGGGGATAAATTACTGGAAATGGAGAGAGCCCGAGACGAACTAATTCCTGTTTGTAATTCCCTGTCGCGGTTGGAGGATAATACCTAGTTAACTCAGCAAGGTTCGTAATTCCCATTTCTTTTAAATGAGAAAGTGTATTTGGAAGCGGGATATCACCAAGATTTACATACTTACTAAACATCTGAGAGATTACACCTAACGGGTCTTCGTGGTTAACATAGAATTGGTGCAAATACTTCCATTCAGTCATCCAGGCATCACTGTCTTCGGAAAATACAACCCCAAAAAAAGAAGATGTCGGTAGCCCATAGGCATCTCCATTCAAAAAACAGGCGATTCTACTAATCGCAAGTCCCAGGGTAAGTGGGAGCATCAAAGAATCGCACCAACTTAAAAAATCAACACCTGTTTTTTTGCAATAGAGCCAGGCACCAAGAGCAGTTCCGATGGTTGCGCCTAATATAGCGAAGCCACCGGAGGGAGTAAACAGGATTAAAGGATTTTGAAAAAAGTTTTTAGTATCCCAAAAAATAAAATGAAAAAGACGTGCAAACACAATTGCCGAAAGAATTGCAACTGCCCAGGCAGTATTATACCAATCCAGATTGTAGCCAGCTTTTAGCGAGCGAATTCTCTGGTGAAAATACCCGAGAATTAAAACACCAACAGCCCAATGTCCTTCATAGCCTCGAAACTGAATAAAATACCAATCAATATTTACCGGAAACAAGGGAGCCTACTTTATTTTCTAAATTGCTTTGTGTATTCAAGAAAGAATTCCACTTCTTGTCTGCTGCCTGTAATCAAAGTAGTTCTTTGATGAAGACTTGTAGGAACCATATCTAAAATTCTTTCTCCACCTACTGTAATCGCCCTGCCGCCTGCTTGCTCGGCAAGAAACGCCATAGGAGATGCTTCATAGAGTAATCGCAATTTACCCAGAGGATAAATCTTAGACTTTGTATCTTCTGGATAAAGAAAGATTCCACCTTTCAGCAGGTTACGGTGAAAATCCGCTACAAGAGAGCCAATATACCGAAGAGTCTTTGGCTTATTATTATTTTCAATATTTTTAATCTTTCGGATATATGCTTTCACGGAATCAGACCAGAAATCATAATTACCCTCGTTAATAGAATAAATAGAACCGGACTCTGGAATCTTAATGTTCTCGTGGGATAATAAGAATTCGCCGCAAGAAGGGTCAAGCGTAAAACCAACCACTCCATTTCCAGTAGAGAGAACCATCATGGTAGAAGACCCATAAAGAATATATCCCGCGCATCTTTGCAAATTTCCTTGCTGCAATAAATCTGATTCTACTCCCATTCTTCCCATTGGACTCTTGCGAAGATGAATGGAAAAAATAGTACCTATAGATACGTTCGAATCAATATTAGAAGACCCGTCGAGGGGATCAAAGGCAAATGTGTATTTGCCTATCTTATATCCACTGGGAATTTCGATGATTGTCTCTTGCTCCTCACTTGCTAAAACACAAACATGTCCACAAATACTCAGAGCCTTTGTAAACAAAATATCTGCATACCTATCGAGCTTCATCTGGGTTTCACCCTGAACGTTAGTCTCAGATGTTGGTCCAATAATAGTGTCAGTAAGTCCTGCCTTTCTAACTTCTCTCGAAACAATTTTTGCTGCATAGACAAGGTGATTCATAAGTGCCGTGAAATCTCCCGTTGCATAAGGGAGTTTTAACTGCTCTTCAATTAAATATTGAGAGAGACTGATCATTTCTGTTGCTGATTTCATACTAATTTCAGATTTCTAATCAGATTGAAATGAGCAAGGAAAATAATAGTGAGAAATCATTTTTGTTTATATTTCGTTTTTTTCTTTCAAGTAAACTTAAGTTCTGAGAGTTTACTTGTATGACACAATTAAGGAAATTATTATTCATGATGATAACTGGCATGGCAGTTGGCGCAAATCTTTCTAGCGACGAGGGAATGTGGACTCTAGACAACTTGCCTAAAAAAAATCTAGAAGAGAAATACAATTTTAAATTTACAGACAAGTGGCTAAAGAATGCGCAACTTGCATCCGTTCGTTTCAACGATGGGGGATCGGGCGCATTTGTATCTCCGAAAGGACTAGTCTTGACTAACCATCACGTAGCGATGGGGCAATTGCAAAAAATGTCAACGAAGGCTTCTGACTATGTGAAAGATGGATTTTTTACTAAGAAATTTGCCGATGAAATCAAATGCCCTGATTTAGAATTAAATATTTTAGTTTCCATGGAAGATGTCACAAAACAAGTAGTAGGCGCATCAAGTGATGTAGAAACAGACAAGGCAAAGAATGAAAAACGAAAAGAAGAAATTGCAAAAATAGAAAAAGCATCTAGCGATAGATCAGGACTTCGCTCCGATGTAGTCGAACTTTATGATGGAGGCGAATACTGGTTATACCGCTATAAAAAATATACGGACGTTAGACTCGTAATGGCTCCTGAATTACAGGCTGCTTCCTTCGGTGGTGATCCGGATAACTTTAATTACCCACGATTTGCATTAGACTTTGCATTTTTTAGAGTCTATGAAAATAATAAACCAATTGAGTCTAAGAATTATTTTAAATGGAGTAAAGAAGGAGCAAAAGGAAACGAACTCGTCTTTGTATTTGGTCATCCCGGCTCAACAGAAAGACAAAAGACAATGAGTCAAATTTATTACCAGAAAGATTACTCTTTTCCAGAATATGTAAAACTTTTAAAATACAAACTAAACTTATTTCGCGAATATAGCCTAAAAGGAAAAGAAGAAAAGCGTCGCGCGAAAGATTATATTCTAGGAATGGAAAATTCTATCAAGGCAATCGAAGGTGAATTAAATGGACTAAGGGATAAAAGCGTATTAGCTTCTATACAAGAAAGAGAAGACAAACTCCAAAAGCTAGTAAGTGAAAATCCAGAATTGAAAAAACAATACGGAGACGTATGGAATCGAATTGACTCTATCCAAAAGAAAATGATTGCACGCAATAAAGAATTTTATTATAGGAGTGCAAGTAACGCAAAGCTAGTCAATATCGCAATCAAACTAGTGCGATATGCGACAGAGTTGCAGAAGCCTAA
Organism: Leptospiraceae bacterium; assembly: GCA_031368925.1. GTDB lineage: Bacteria > Spirochaetota > Leptospiria > Leptospirales > Leptospiraceae > UBA2033. Next base: position 1,227 of record JANMOF010000298.1, on the reverse strand, counting down.
CGAGAAGCGGTACGAAGAATATAGAGACTCTAATCTCGAATCATTAAAGTTTCGCCTTTTATCCCCAGCACCAATTTATACAGAAATAGAAGAAATGATGATTACAAATTCCTTGCAGCTAGCAGTGGAAAATCTAGGGAAAGAAGATGCCTTCGTCAAATTGGCATTAGCCGACAAAGCGCCTGCAGAATTAGCAGCATCCCTGATTTCCAAAACAAAGCTAATGGACGTTAACCTCCGAAAAGAACTGTTAGCAGGTGGGCTTGAAGCAATTCAAAAATCAAAAGACCCCTTGATTATCTGGGCATTACAAATTGATCCAATCCTTCGCAAGGACAGGGATTGGTATGATGACGAAATCGAAAGCGTCCAAGCTATTGAAGGAAATAAACTTTCGCAGTTAAAATTCAAAGCCTACGGAAAATCCACCTATCCCGATGCAACTTTCACTCTTCGCATGAGCTACGGCACTGTAAAGGGATTCACAGACGATTCTACGATCCAAATTCCATTTAAGTCCACCTACTTCGGATTATTTGACCGCGCTGAAAGCTTTGATAACAAAGAGCCATTTACTCTCTCCACCAGAATCGCCGAGCGCAAATCTGTAATTAATATGAGTAAGCCACTAAATTTCATAACAACAAACGACATCACCGGCGGAAATTCGGGAAGCCCTGTAATCAACCGCAAAGGCGAATACGTTGGACTTATATTCGATGGAAATAGCTACAGCCATGTTCTATCCTATGCGTATACTGACAATAAGGCGCGCGCAGTCTCCGTTCACAGCGAGGGGATAATCGAGGCTCTGCGCTCTGTGTATAAAATGGAGAAGTTGGTTGGAGAGATTTTGGGAGAATGAACGATTGTTTATAGGGTTGTGTAAAAGCAATTTCATGATCAATGTGATAGAGGTGAACGAGGGTAAATCGTTCAACTCTATCACAAACAATTCTACTCTACTATGTAGTCCTTTAACTCCTTCACTTTAAAGTCCGGGCTACATTGCTTAGGCTCTTTGCCATTTTTGAATTTAGAAAAAGCCATCATGGGAGAGTCTCCGCCACTTGTCGGAACAAGCATTGCCCTAATGTCTTCTCTTGTGAGATTTCGGTTAGAGTAATATTCCTTTGCGTTAATTTTTTTGCAAGAGACAAACTTTGGTTTGCCGACAGGGCATTGACCTTCAAACATAGGCTCTGATTCAGCTTTTTTCTTTTCAAT
>JANMOF010000223.1:0-20335 GCA_031368925.1 Leptospiraceae bacterium | reverse complement strand
CTCGACTGGTTCAGGAAGCAGTGGCGAAGGCACACCTGTAGCAGGAATGTTCTTCTTCCACAACGATCAAATAGGCTCTACGAAGCTAATCACAAATTCCGCAGGGGAGATGGTAACAGGCTCTAACGGTGCGGCTAATATTGTGTATAACCCTTACGGAGATATAGATGTAGACCATTCTCATGGACCGGATATACTTAGAAATAAATTTACAGGGCAACAACTCGATAACGAGAGCGGGTTATATTATTATAACGCTAGGTATTATGATCCAGCTTTGGGTAGGTTCATTAGCGCAGATCCGTTGTTAGACGCTGGTGGTTCGCCTTCTGGAATGGATCCGTATATGTATGTGAGTGGGAATCCGGTAAAGTTTAATGATCCGACTGGGCATAAGCAAAAGAGCTATGGTAAAAAAATGATAGCTGATTTTCAATCTGCGGTTGTGAATCATGTTGCTCAGTATGGAAGCAACGAAACGAAATTTGGTTTTATGACGTATGCCAAACGAATTAACGATCACAAAAAAATGCAAGAGGCGAGAAATGAAGCCAAAACAACTCTCATTAAAATTGCGATAGTAGTTTTGGTTATAGTTATATCTTTTGCAAGTGGAGGAAGTGCGGCACCGGCAGCTGGAGCAACTGCTGCTGAGGTCACGGCTGTTGCCGTAGAGACTGCCTCTTGGCAAACGGTATTGACTGCTGGTATCGGAGAAGTCGCGAAGGATTTAGCAGTCAGTTTTGTAACCGATGCTGTCTTTAGTGCAGCAGGATCTGCAATTGGTGGTTATACAAGCAATGGATCACATTCATGGGATAGTAAAGGGGCAGCCGCTGGTGCAAATATTGGATCAAATATAGCCTTTGTGCTTTCAATCATAACTCCTGAAAATAACTTACTTGGCAGTGCTGATCCAAAGCATACCTTTACTGGTGATGGATTGGGGTTTAAATACTATAAGGAAGGGTTAGCAGTAATAGGAGATAATTTTGCACAAAAGCTAGCTATTCCGATGGGTAAAATTCTCGTTAAAGAAATCGCTTATGTGCCAGGGGGTGATATTATTGGTAATCCGATAAAGAACCATTACATTAAAAAAGAAAAAATATGGTATGATAAGTATATGCAATATGACTACTATGCAGATTTATATGTTCAATAAAAATATCTTAATCATATTTATTTTTCTACATTGCCATACCTATCGTTATTATTTTCATAATCCGAAACCGTTGGTTGAGAATAATACGAATTTGGCGAATGCACAGCAAAAAAAAGTAGGCTTGGTTGGATTTTATAAGTATATTTATTTACCGAGCCCTTTCTATTATGAATATGATTTAGATTTTATTAGAACATTTTATAAATACAACCCTAGAGTTTTTTCGGCAGATTTAATACGCGATAAAACGATGTTATTTACTACTTTTCAGGCTTTTTTAGCTGAGGAACACAATCAGAAAAGCATTGGAATCGGGAAAAGCTATAAAGAATTTAAAGAGGAAGGTCTCGATGAAAGTATAGTAGAAGAAAAAATAGGGACATTTGTAACTAAATACCTAGCGGATACCAATAGAAATACGCAAATTGAAATCAAGCATCTTATTAGTATAAAGAACCAGGAGGCGAAATTTATTAAAAGAGAAATTGATTACTATGTCGTCGGAGTTTATAGTCCATCTCTTTCAAAAAGTACCACTTTAGGTTTGTTTACAAAAACTATTTCTTCCTTCCTAAGTATTCCTACTTTTCTCACCATTCCATTTATTGATAGAGAATCCATTTCTTCCAAATTTTTAATTTATGATAATAAATTAAATTTGAAAAAGGAATTTATATACGAAGATTCCTATTGGAGTATGAATGCATGGTGGGTTAGAAATTTAGAAAATAAAAAAAACATCATTAACACAGACATTACTTCTACAAAGCTTACTTTTTATCCACCACAGTTTCACTTAGATAAAGACAATGCTTTATTTTCGAAAGATTTGGAGAATTTTATAAATGCGGAAAAATAGTATTAGCCTTTTATTTCTTTTGCTTTTCCTAAATTGCTATTATCATTTCTTACCGGATAACATAGAATTGCCAAAGGTAAATGAAAAAATTCTAAATAAAAAAATTGCACTCATTGGATTTTGCGGTGTGATGGATTCTACATTTAGGATTAAGCAAGAAAAAGATCCGATTTTATATGATTTTTTTTCTAAGGACAATCCAGAAGTCTTTAGTGAGAATTTAACCAGAAATTTGGCATTAAATGATTCTGAAAAAAAAGATATTAGCAATTATAAAATATCTAGTTATATTACGATATGCGCAAATGACTTTAAAAAAAAAATAACTTTCGGAAGACCGATTCTCCAAATTAAAGAGAAAGGTCTTTCGCGAGATATTCCAGCAGATAACGTAAAATCCTTTGTATTAAGTTATTTAGAAGAAGTAAAACTAGGCGGTCAAAAAGAAATTTTAGATTTAATTACAATTAAGGATAAGAGTCTACAATTTAAAGAAAGGGATGTAGATTATTACGTCGTTGGAATTATCAAGCCTGCCTTTTCAGGGGCATCGTCTTTCCCGAATTATCTTTTAGCCTTGGGTAGTTTGATGTTATTTCCTTATTTTGGGACAGAAATTACATATTCAAAATTTTTGGTATATGATAATAATTTAAACCTAATCAAAAAATTTGAGTATACAAATGAATATGTAACAGCTATGTCCTGGTGGATTATTTTTCTTCCTTCCTCGGAGAGCCAACCGATTTCGAAGTACAATCATTTGATCGGGCATAGTAACTATTACCCGCAAGTTTATGGAGAGAATGATATTGCAACTTTCTCAAAGGATTTTCAAAAATACTTGGTTCAAGTGAAGGATAAGTAATGACTAATGTTTTCAGATTAATAATTTTATTTACCTGCGTTAATTGTCTTACCTTTAAAGAATTTGATCCAGAAATAAAAGAAATAAAATTTCAAAGCAATGAGAATGGAACTAAAATTGTTGTAAGCACCATTCAAGCTAAAAGAACATTGAATAGGCATTTTAGTAAAGTAGATCAGAGCGAAGTAGTGGAAATGGGAGGCAAAGTATTTGCTGCTTGCAAGGAGTCCTTTTTATTTAAAAGAGTAGTATCGAATTTAAATGAAGCAGATATAAGATTACGGATCGAAGTAGACATAGATATGCAAGTAACTCAATTTATAAATATGCTTACTCTGTTTACTTTTGCGCTAGTACCTAGTGCGGAAGAATATGATATGCGCGTTACCTATTCTTTTGAAAATAAAGAGCATAGGCTTCTTAAAAGTTATAAGAGACGAGCTACTTATACAACTTGGTTACATATAACTTTATTGCCATTAATTTTTTTTAAATATAATTATAATGCAACTAATGTGATTTTAAAAGAGTTTACAAAATCAGTATTAGACGAAGCTAATAAAGATGGTTTGTTTAAGTAAGAAATTTTTTAAGAGAAAGAAATATTAAAAAAACAATGCAATTCAAATACTATTTACTACTGCTGTTAATTCTCCTCCGCTGCGACAACACACCCGTATCCTCCGGCGCGAAAGCAGACGAATTAAAACTACTTTTCTACAATGTGCGAAACATCACGACGACTACAGCTACAGTGCTTTGGTCTTGTTCTTCTGCATCGCAAGGCTACTTGCTGTATGGCACAGGGACAGGAGCGGAGAATACAGCTTTTAGTATTGGAAAGAATAAGAATCATTTTGTGAATCTATCGGGACTTCCTTCATCGGCTACTATTAAATTTACGGCATTTTGTAAAACAGATGCAAGGACTGTATCAACTATTTTTACAAACTTTATAACATTGACTCCACCACCAGTACCAACTCCGCCACCCACCAACAGATCTATTTTTATCGTAGGTGGGGTTGGAAATGCGAATGCTGCGGTTTCGCAGGTTGATATGTATGATCCTGATACGGACACATGGTATCCAAGTTTTACCACTCTACCTACACTGAGAGTCTATCCAGGAGTAGCCTCTTATGGAGGTAAATTCTATGTAATCGGAGGATTGGATAGCACATTAAAGACTGTTTCCAGTGCAGTAGAAGAATTTAATCCAAGCACAGGAGTATGGAAGACAATGGCGAGTATGCCGCTTCCAATTGTAGGCGGAGTTGTTTCTACAGTTGGCACAAGTATTTATGTAATTGCAGGAAGTATTTCCGGTGGTCCTACGACTAGCATTTCTACACCCCCATTAAACACTATTTATCAATTTACACCGGATACAAATACATGGGCGACACTTACTTCGTCTTCTACAATCTTACCTAGAGCGGATATGGGTGGTTGTGCGTTAAATGGAACAATATTTTTAGTCACAGGTAGAACCTATGCAGGTGTTTCACAAAATACATCTTCTGCGTATATCCCCTCAACGAACACTATCGCTTCTGGAACTGTTTCTTCTTTTACACAAACAAAACATGGAGCAGCTTCTGCTTGTTACAGACCTATAGCAACTGATCCATTTCCAAATGACGCGCAGGTTATGGTTTTAGTGGGAGGTTCTACTTTGAATAATGTGTATTATCCACCTGATTCGATGACAACTTCTAATCTTTTCGAAGTATTTACTGGAGGTAGCACAAATACAGTTACGCAGGGAACCGTCCTACCGGTAAGTGTTTATTATCCGGCGGTGGAGTTTTCTTACAGCAAACGAAATGTGTATGTATTTGGTGGGGCAAGTTCTGTTAATGCACCAACCCAAGATGTTTACTATTACTCGATGGCTTCCTCTGGCGGAAGCTGGACAAAAGCCACAGTGATGCCAGTTCCCCGCTTTGGTCATAAAGCTGTAATTGTGAGTCGATGATGAAAGGAAATCTTTTATTTAAAATAATGTCATTCCTGACCACTCAAATGTCATTCCTGCGAAGGCAGGAATCTAGATTTGTAAGAAGTCTTTATAAAAGGGAAATGCAAAAATTTTCTGGATTCCCGATAAGGGATTTCTGGAATGACGGTTCTAATGTCAGTTCGAGCAGCGGCTTCCAAACTTGCGTTAGTCGAGAACTACAAATAAGAAAAACTCTTACCACAAGTAGTTCTCGACTTCGCGTTGCTTCACTCGAACTGACATTTTTACTCCTTTCCTTTATACTACTATCCCCCCTTTCCCTCTCCGCACAGGATAATACAAATTACCCAGAAATCCGCCAGGCACTTGACGCAAAGAACCTATGGCTTGCTAAAAAAGAATTAAGCAAAGTATTTCCTGATAATCCAAATGATCCTGCTCTTACTTTTTACCAGGCAGAGATATGGATACAGGAAGGGGAAGTAGAATATGCAAAAGGTAATTTTAGAAATGCCTGGGAGTATTATTCTAAGGCTCATGAAGTCTGGGCATCGCACCCTACAGTTCGAAGAAGATATGAAGAGCTTAGAGGGAAGAAAATTGTAAATAATGCAGTTCCTGCAACAGAGAATAACGAGAATAATTCACAAAAGCCTAAGAAAGTAGCAGTAGGGATTCCTTGGATGTTTGGACTTACGGGAGAACAGGGTAAAAAGAAACCGGATATAGAGAATACTTTTTCGTATTCAGAGGCAAATCCCCCCTTGCCCCCCTTTGAAAAAGGGGGTGTAGACCAAGTCCCCTTTCGCAAAGGGGACACAGGGGATTCGTCGTCTATTCAAAAAAATTCCGGTAGCACAAAGATTGTATATATCTCCGATTCTTCTAATCTGGAAGAAGTAAAAACAATTCTCGCGGAAATCAACCAGGATTTAAAACAAATTAAAAATTCTAGTAATAAAGAAATTTCAGTGATGCATGTAGATGCAAATGCGATTACTCTAAGTCGTAATTTTGTTTTTAATACAATCGGACTATTCGGGGTAGTCTTTGTTAGCCTAGTATTTTTTGTGTTTAAATTGAATGCATCAGTGAGTGAGTTGAAGAGGAAGAGGTAATTGTCAGTTCGAGTGTAGCAAAGCGGAATCGAGAACTACAAATAAGAAAAGCTCTTACCAAAAGTAGTTCTCGACGACGCACGATAAAGCTGTGCTGCTCGAACTGACAGTAAAAATATAGGAGCCAAACATGAATGAAACAATAATGAATAACGAGAGTCTACTCGAAAGAATAAAAACTTATTTTCAACATAAACAGAGACGAAGAGTTTCTCGTCCATATACTCTCCTTATATTTGGAAGCTTATTCTTATTAATCCCGATTTTTAATTATATCAGTATCGCGTATTATAACGATATTCCGTACTTAAACCCTAGGTTGGTATTAAAGACTTTAAAGAAATTGGAAGTTATTTTACTTTTATCTTCTATTATTGTAGGTATAGGTCTATTATCCGTTAGAAGGTGGGGTTGGTATTCGTTTGTTGTATATGCATTTGCTCTCATATTTTATAATCTATTCATTATAATTCTAAATCCAGTAATCTACAATATAGGCGCATTTGTACAAACTATTATTGCTTTTGTAGCCATTGCCTATTTTCTAAAGAAGGATATTTCTGCTCCTTATTTCAAAATGTATCCTAGAGGTTGGCGCTTTGAAAAGCGTCATCCGGTAGAGGTGGATATTAAAGTAAATGGTAAACCTTTAAGGACTAAAGATTTTAGTATGAGCGGGTTTTATGCAGATTTTGACAACTGTCCTTATGAGACACAGGATAGCGTGCAGGTTGTTTTAACTTTTGAAGGCAAAGAATATACGTTGACTGCTGGAGTTGCAAGAATTGATTATTCAGAGGATAATGACCAAAAGCCTATTGGAGCAGGGTTTGCTTTTAGGGGTTTGACTATAAACTCTAAAGCAGTTTTAAACCAGATTACGAAGGTGTGAGTCTGCTGGGTTTGCCTAACTCCCTACAAATAAAAAAATCAATATTTACTTGACGGATTTTAATTCTTTATGCTCAGTATTTATATCAAATATATAGAGTTTTAGTCATAGCAATCTTCAATAAAAAATCCTTCATCTTAATAGCGGCAGTAGCAGTATTCACTCTTTTGGTTAGTGCTGGAGTCATTATTGGCAAGCGTCAGTTTAATCGTACCAAAATAGATAAAAAGCTTTCCAAACCTAACCCAATCACCTTTTTACTCTGTGGATTTGCCGAAAACAAAGACTTAAGCCTGGGTCTCTTAGTGACTTTATTTCCTACAGAACGAAAAGCTGCTCTCTTTTTCTTAAATCCACTCATTAGTTTTGAGGAAGATAAAATAGAGAAGCTGGGAACCGGTACTGTGAGCCGACTTACCAAGGAATTGGAAACCATCACAAATCATAAGATAGATTATAATCTATCTATCTCCGAGAAAAATTTCCTTCGTATCATTGATATAATCGGGGGACTACCCGTTTATTTTGACCCAGTTCTCATTCGCAAGAGTTCTGATAGTTACCAGAGACGAGTAGGTGAGTATACGCTTTCAGGTGAAGAAGTTTCTGATTTTCTAAAACTTAAAAACCCTGAAAATCCCACAGACTATTTAGAGCGCCTTTGGAGCCAGGAAACAGTAGCACTTATTTTGTATGACCGCCTTGTTCAAATTCAAAAATCTATCAAGAAAGAATGGCTTGTTTTATTTGCGAGCTTCTTCGAGACTGACTTACTTCCCGAAGAATTTATATCTCTCTTTCAGTATTTGCACGAAGGACATTTGATTTTATATGTTTCGGAAATGCCTGCCGAGCCAATTACTGTTCTTGATGGAAAAGTAAAAAGAATACAACTCAAAGTAAAAGAAGAAGTAGCTAGTATTGCATTTAGTAAGTTTGAATCTGATCTTAGATCGGAAGACTTTGCTGACGGAGAATTTGCGCGCACAGAAATTTTAAATGGAACAGAAATCAATGGACTTGCTAAACAGGTTAAATCACTGTTAAACGAAAAGAGAATTAAGGTTCTCTCTACAGACAACGCATGGACACTAAACCAGGCAAATACTACCATCATAGATAGGTCGGGTAATCCTGAATATTCGCATAAAATCGCCGACATACTCGGCACAAAAAATATCAAACATATCATTGACAAAGAGGTTGGTTTAGATACCACCATCATTCTAGGAGAAGATTTTGAAATCAAACCAGGTAAAAAGTAAAAAGACAAAGACCGATTCTGCCCCCGAATTAGAAATCCCTGAAACAATTACGAAGGAAAAGAAAGCTACTAAAGCCAAGAAGACGACTGTAAAGAAAACAAATTTAGAAGGGAAGCTAACTGATATTCCTTTAAAAGAAAAAAAAGCTGTAGCGAAACCAAAGGAAAAACTTACTATTAGTGCTGAGACCAAAAAGGTCTTAAAAGAAATTATAAGTCTTCTAAAAGAAAAGAAATGCGAAGACATAGTTATAATGAACTTAGAAGAGGTTAATTCTTATTTGTCTCTATTTGTGATTGCAACAGTTGCAAGCCATACCCAGGGTAGGGCGGCAGCAAGAGAATTAGAAAAGAAAATGAAACCATATAAACTAGGTGCCGGAAATATCGAAAAGAAAAGTACTCCTACTGAATCAGGTTGGACATTGCTTGACTTAGGGGAGATAGTAGTTCATATCATGACAGCAGAAACTCGGGCGTATTATGATCTAGATAAACTCTGGGGTGATGCTAAAAAAGTAACTCTTTAATCGTAGATGCCTAGTTGCATCTTTGCATCTTCACTTGCCATTAGCCGCGGATCCCATTTAGGATTCCATACGATTTCAACATTTGCATCTTTGATTCCTTCAACCTGGAGTGCAGCGGCTAACACCTGTGATTTCAAGGACGGACCTGCGGGACAAGCCATACTGGTAAAAGTCATTTTAACATTAGCCTCATTATTTTCATTTACCTTTATATCATAGATTAATCCTAGATCCATAATAGATATGTAAAGCTCCGGGTCTTCTACAGGTAGGATTGCTTCATATACTGCTTTTTCTAAATCATTTCTTGGTTCTTCCATGGTCAAATCCTTGTTATCCTTTCAATGCCTTGTCGAGTGTATTCCACGATAACACCGCGCATTTCACTCTAACAGGATATTTTTTGACTCCGTTTAATGCTGCAAGGTCAGCTTCATCATCTGAATACTCTGGGGATTTATCTTCTAGAATCATTCCTTTGAATTTTTCAATTAATGCGAATGCTTCTGTTTTTGTCTTGCCCTGTATTAATTCTGTCATCATTGATCCAGATGCTTGCGAAATAGAGCAACCTTTGCCTTGAAAACTTGCTTCTTTAATTGTATCTCCTTCAAAGTTCAAGAATAATTCGAATTCATCTCCGCATAAAGGATTCACTCCTTTTTCATGCAGATTAGAATTCGCTAGAACATAATAATTTCTAGGATGTTCGTAGTGATCTAAAATTACTTCTTTATAAAGTTCATCGCTTAACGACACGGGCAAATATCTCCATTACTTTTTTGAGTCCTTCTATTAATGCATCTACATCTTCTCGAGTATTGTATAAATAAAAACTAGCTCTACAAGTTCCTGCAATTCCCATTTTTTTCATATAAGGCTGGCAACAGTGATGACCCACGCGAATTGCAATTCCCTGCTCATCTAGAATCGATCCTACATCATGAGCATGAACTCCGTCTACGTTAAACGAAACAACTCCACCGCGACGAGTTAAGTCTTTTGTTCCATAGAGAGTAAGTCCGCCGAGGTCTTCTAATCTTTCGAGCGCATACTTAAGTAAATCCACTTCATGGTTGTGAATATTTTCCATTCCGACTGAATTCAAATAGTCAATAGCCGGTGCAAATGCTATACCACCTGCGATATGAGGAGTGCCTGCTTCTAGTCGCGCCGGCAAATCAGCATAAGTCGACCACTCTTTTGTGACCTCAGAGATCATATCTCCTCCGCCCATCCACGGTGGCATGTTTTCTAGAATATGTTCTTTGCCATATAAAATTCCTACTCCAGTAGGTCCAAGCATCTTATGAGCGGAGAATACGTAGAAGTCTACATCTAGTTCTTTTACATTTGTCTTTATATGAGAAGCTCCCTGTGCACCGTCTAATAGGAATAATGCGCCCACTGAATGTGCCTTTTCGATGAGAGGTTTTATATCATGAATGGTACCGGTAGCATTCGACATCTGTGAGCATACTACTAGTTTGGTTTTGTAATTGATGATTGTATTTATGTCAGTGAGATCAAGTGTAGAGTCTTCGTTTAAAGGAATGAATTTTAAAACCGCTCCCTTTTCGAGAGCGAGCATTTGCCAGGGAACTATATTGGAATGATGTTCTAGTTCATTTAGAACAATTTCATCACCGCGGTTAATATTGGTTCTCCCCCAAGTTTGTGCCACCAGGTTAATACTCTCTGTCGCATTACGCGTGTAAATCGCTATTTTTGCACACTTGGCACCAATAAAATCCGCTACTTTAATGCGAGTCTTTTCGTAAAGCTCTGTCGCGTGTTGGGAGAGATAATAAACGCCTCTATGTATGTTTGCATTTTCTTCTTTGTAGTATTTATCAATTGCATCGATTACCTGGAATGGTTTTTGAGAACTCGCTGCGCTATCTAAGAACACAAGGGGTTTTCCATTCATCGTAGTATTTAGAATGGGGAAGTCAGTCTTTAGTCTGTACGGGTCTAGGCTCATTTTTAATCCTCAATTTCCACTTCAATATCTTCACCAGAAATTCTAGTCTGGTAGGTTGTTAAATCTTCAGTAGCTGGCATACATAACGCTTTCCCAGAAGCCAGATCAAATTTTGCAAAATGTCTCGGGCAAATGATGCAACCGGATTCAATCTTACCATGAGAAATCGCTTCCCCATCATGAGTGCATACATCTTCAAAGGCTACGATTTTTTCGCCTATCTTAGTAATGCCAATGCTTGCGTATTTTGTCTCGACTACTTTGATTAGACCTTCTTTTATTTCACTCTGTTTGGCTAATTTTTTGTACATGGTTAAATACTCAGGTGTATAACTTCTCTGTCAAACGAGTTATGAGTAGATTTTGGATTTCTTCTACTGTTACAAAGTCTAGAATTTCTTTTAAAAAGCCTTCTATGATTAGAAATCTCGATTCGTTCTCTGTTAAACCACGGGACATGAGGTAAAATAATTGCTCCTCGTTTACTTCACCAACGGTTGCGCCATGAGAGCATTTTACATCATCTGCAAAAACTTCTAGCTTAGGCATAGACTCGGCTCTTGCAGTTCTTGACATGGTTAGATTGTTATTTACCTGGCTCGCAGTCACATGAAAAGATGCTTTAGGTATATAGAGATTACCCGTAAAGATATGGTGCGATTTATCTTTTACTACAGTCTTAAACTTGAGGCTACTGTCTGTTCTACTCGCAAAATGGGAAATAGTAAATTCGATGTCTTGAAATTCTCTCTTGGAAAGAGTTGTTGCCCCGATTGCTTTTAGATTCGCATTTTCTCCGTTTAAGTCATTTACTACTAGTGTCTTGCCTTTGTATCCGCCCAGATTGAAATGAAATAGCTTTAGCTCAGAATCTTTTTGTTGGTTAGTAAATAGATTTCTAAAATGAAAAGTAGAATCTTTGAAATCTTCTATTGTGACAAATATGGACTTTGCGCCATTTTCTATTTCTAGATAAGAAAGTGGGTTAATGAGATTAAACTCTTCTGTAGCATATGAATTCAGTTTTTCATAAATAGAAGAGTTAGAGTTTTTCTCGATTTTCCAAATGACCAGGGGAGAAAAAGAGGTTTCCTCTTGCGGATAATTGATATTTAACTGAATAGGATCTTCTATTTTAGTATTAGCTGGAACTTTTGCTAAAATTCCAATATCAAAAAAGGTCAAATTTAAAAGTCCGAAAAAATTAGTTTTATTTTTTTCTAATAAAGCTTGGAATGTTTTTTCTATATAAACTTTATCGAATGAATCAAGGACAGAAAATTCATCAGTAAAAATAAAGTCGGTATTTAAGGAGAATGAACAAATCTTTCGATTGGGAGAAAGTAGATTGTCTAGAGAAAAATTGGATAGATTGATTTTTCTCCAAGATTCAAGCTTTGAACTAGGAATTGAAGTTTCTTTGAGTAATAAAAATGCTGACCTGCGAAGTTCTATCATCCAATCTGGCTCTTCTAGCATAGACAGAAAAGATCCAAACTTTGATTCTAAAGAAGTATTTTTAGAGAGTAGGGCTTCCATCATTTACTCTTTCGATACTCCAGCGGTTACCCAGTCGTATCCGTTCTCTTCTAATTTTAATGCAAGTTCTTTTCCGCCCGTAAGTGCAATGGTTCCATCTATGAATACATGCACGAAGTCAGGTGTGATATAATTTAGCATTCTCTGGTAATGAGTAATTAGTAGGATTGCATTTTCGCTGGATTTGTAACGATTGATTCCATCACATACAATTTTTAAGGCGTCTATATCGAGACCGGAATCAGTTTCATCTAGTATAGAAAGTAGTGGTTTAAAAAGAGACATTTGCAATATTTCATTTCTCTTTTTTTCTCCACCAGAAAATCCATCGTTTACATAGCGGCTAACAAAGGAATCATCCATCTGTAAAAGCTTCATTGCTTCTTTTAATTCTTTTCGGAAGTCCTTAATTGCAATTTCTTTTCCCGTCAGGCTTTTTAATACTGTTCTCAGAAAATTAGCAACGGTTACTCCCGGTATGCCGGTAGGATATTGAAAACAAAGAAAAATTCCCTTCTTAGCTCTCTCATCTGTTTTTAAATCTAGAATAGATTCGCCTTTAAATAAAATATCACCTTTTGTAATTTCATAATTGGTATGACCCATGATAATGTTGGAAAGAGTGCTCTTGCCTGAACCATTTTTTCCCATAATGGCATGAATCTCGCCTTTCTGTATCGTGAGGTTAACACCCTTTAAAATTTCTTTTCCTTGTATGCTTGCATGTAAATCTACTATTTTTAAAAGCTCAGACAATTTATCTAGTCTCCCTAAACACTAATGTCATATTTCCAGCTATTGGACTTAGTGCAATAGAAAACCGCGACGATGTCTATTCGTAATTCCAGTTTACTCGAGCTATTAGAATTGTATCAGTAGCAATAGTGAATGTAAAAATTACATATTGCGACTGGGATTGAATATCGTAAAGTGGCTTTGTCACTCCCCACTTCTTTTTAAAAAAATAGGTTTCTGATTTATGTTTAATGAAGTAAGGTTTCCATGCATAATTATTTTCCACATTCGTATCCGATACAAGCCATTCATTGTTTGAGATTCTTGTATAGGAAGGAGATGTCTGATAGCCGTTCATGTCAGTGAGTAGAACATGTATTATGTGGTCGGGAAAATCTTTGAGTCTGTGTGCTAAGATATCTTGTGGACGGATAGATTCATCTAAGGATACTTTTTTTTCAAGCTCTTCGAAAATAGAAGAGAGTGTATCTATAATGTACTGGAGTTTATGAAAGTCTTCTACAATCTCCATGAAACGAATCCCGCTGAATTTTTCGAGACTATCTTTTAACTCATTAGAGTAAGATTGCTTTGACTGAAATGCGTTAGTTGCTTTAGAAAAATAAAATCCCTGTAATAAACTAGCACCCATTTTGAAAGCGAGTGTTAGTTCTTGTTCTGTTTCTATTCCTTCAAATAACAACTCCGACCCAAGCTTCACTGACATTTCGGAAAGAGCAGTCAACACTTGCATGAAGGAATTACTGCCAAGTGATTCACGCATAATTTTAATATCAACTTTAATAATATCAGGGTGAATATAACCTATCCGCTCCAGGTTAGAAAATCCAACGCCAACATCATCAATTGCAATTTTGAATCCATAGTTTCTAAAAATTTCTACCATTTTAAGAAGTCTTTCCATCTTGCCCTGGAATTCATCTTCCGTGATTTCAATAATGATATTGTCTTTATTGATTCCATATTTTTCAACTAATTGAATCATATGAAACCTGGTTGGATCTAGAAGCTCTTCTTGGTGAATCGTAGAGAGCATATTTGGCATCATGTTAAAAAAAAGTTTTGTATTTGATCCAGTGGACTTGAGATAGCGAATTGCTTTTTCACGAATGAGTCTATCTACTTGCACTTTCTCGGAAAGGTTTGTTGTTTTTCCATGAAAGAAAGAACCCAGTGAAAGAAATTCTTTGTGACTCGCCGAGTAAATTCTGCCTAATACTTCGTAGCCGAGAATATCTCTTGTTATTGTATTGATGATTGGTTGAAAATGCGGAACAAAATTATCATCGCTTAAGAATTCGTTACTGACTTCTGGTAGAATTTTTATCATAACATTAAGACTCTTTTCTCTTTTACTAACTAAAAAAATCATTAAAAAGCAAGGATTTTATTCTCGTTTTAAGGTAAATACCTGCTTTTCCTTATTGCAGATTGCATCTTTCGATTAGTGCAAAATGCCTATCGTGTTGTGTAACTGTTATTTAAAATATCTTTAATTATATTAAACAGAGTTTGACAGATACTTTGGTTACGTAAATATCATCCTATCAAACAACTATCTTGGACTAACTGCAATTTGAACAATGGACAACTTTGAAAAATTAAAACAAAAAATTATAGAGGGAAGTGAGATGGAAGTCACATTTCGCTATATTACTGACCAAGACCTACAGCAGATTTATAGTCTCTTGCAACAGATATTGCAAAAGATAGGAAAGATATATTTATGCGAATACATCTTTATGATGCTAAAAGAAATTCTGGTTAATTCTATTCGTGCCTCTGCGAAGCGAGAATTCTTTTCTAGGAATTCTCTTAACCCTGAAAATCCAGAAGACTATAAGATAGGCATTGTTAGATTTAAAAACGAAATTATTTTGAATTGGTCAGAGCATGTTGGTTTTTTAAGTAGATCTCAATTTTTCATTGTTCTAAGATTTCGATTTCAGAAGGGTTTGATAATTGAGGTAATTAACAATTCCCCGCTGGTTGACCATGAGCGGATGCGGATAAATGCTCGTTTGACTGCAGCCGACAAATACAAAAATATTTTAGAAGCTTACAGTGACCATTCGGATTCGCAGGAAAGTGCTGGACTTGGAATTGTAATGACTGTATTACTCCTTAAAAGCATTGGCTTAGAAAAATCTAATTTTCGAATTGAATCGGATGGGGCTAATACGATTACTTCGCTTACGATACCTACACAAATTATTCCGATAGAGATTGCTAGCGAAATAAGAGACAAAATTTTACATGAAGTAGATATGCTTCCATCTCTACCCGAATCTCTGAAGAAAATAATGGAAATGTGCAAGTCAGAAAATTTAGATTTTTCAAAGCTTGCTATTGAAATAGAAAAAAATCCTGCCCTTAGTGCTGATTTATTAAAACTTTCCAATTCTTCTAGCTTTGTCACTCGAACAAGTGTAAATACAATTTTGCAAGCGATTAAAATTGTTGGCTCGGATAACGTTCTCAATATGCTGTATGCGGTTAGTTCTTATAAGGTCATCAAGGAAAAGTTTCCTAGAATGGAAAAAGAATGGGAGCATGCAAATAAGACAAGTATCTTCGCGGTTAAGATTGCGCAGGATTTTGGAATAGAAAAATCTATTGAAACAATCAATGTGGGTGCTCTATTGCATGATATTGGCAAAATTCTTTTACTTGCAGTAGAAGGAAAATTATTTACAGCGATTCAAGAGTTAACTAAAAATTTACAAATGGAAAATACCCGGGCATTGGAAGAAGCTTCGATTGGAATTAGTCATTCAGAACTGGGAACACTGTTAGCGAATAAATGGAATTATCCGAAGGAGCTTTCTGCCATTATTCAATACCATCAGGATCCATCCCTTGCGCCTCCTGAATTTAAGAGAACTGTAGAAATAGTTTATCTTGCTAATATCCTTGCCAATAAAATGGAAGGCGAAGTAAATTTTTATTCCTTTGATTTAGCTGTTCTTCATAGTTTTAATATTTATTCGGTGGAGGATTTTAATTCGTTTCATTACAAGCTAGAATCACACTTCAATTCAAATAATAAAAATCCTTTCTTTGGTTAATAAGAATAATCTACTTAATATCTCACCTTACACAAGAAAGTAAAACAATGGATTTTTTTATGAAATTAAGAATATTGTATAAATCTAATCTTCACAAAAGAAATGATAGCATAAGGTGAGTTAATATATTATGTTAAAAGGACTCAGAAGACTTAATCGATACGAAAATCGAATTTTTAAAATTGCCAAAGATGGAGGAAAATTCGTTCGTCTGTCACAAATTGGTTATTCTCGAAAGACGAATGATAATTTTCGATTTCCGATTTATTGTTTGGAAATTGGGAAAAAATCTGCAATAGAAAAAAATCCAGTTGGAATAGTTGCTGGTGTTCACGGACTTGAAACGATAGGCGTGAGAGTGACGCTTGATTTTTTAGAATTTCTAGTGAGTGATAAACATAAAGATTTTTTCCCCGAAATATTTAAGGGTGATGTGGGTATTGTGTGTTTGCCCCTGATTAATCCTGGTGGAATCGCAAAGACTTCTAGGTCAAATCCGGCAGGTATTGATTTGATGCGAAACTCGGGTATTGAAGCAGTGAAAGCGCCTTTGTTCTTTGGCGGTCATAAAATAAGTCCTAAACTTCCTTATTACAGAGGAAATCATCTTGAACCAGAATCCAGAATTGTAAATAGATTTGTAAACAAGTATTTCTTTTCAAATAAAACTGCTATTATGCCTCTCATTGATATTCATTCAGGATTTGGAACTGTGGATCATGTGTGGTGGCCATTTGCTTTTACCCACGAAGCCTGTGCGGATGAGATTATTTATAAAAAAATGGCTTTGCATTTGAAAGAAAAAAACTTACACAAAGAGTATGAATACGGACCCCAGAGTGAAACGTATACAACTCACGGCGATCTCTGGGATAAATTTTATTTGGAATACAGAAATCTAATAGAGATTCGAAAAAGTAAATCTAGATTTTTACCTTGGACATTAGAGATTGGAACTTGGTCGGATATTCCTGATTATCCGTCAAAGCTAAGTAATAGACGTGGAATTTTTAATCCTGCAAAAGAAAATAAGCAAGCTGTAATAAAAAATTATAGAATATTTCTTAGAGATTTTGTGCGGCTATCTTGCATTAAACCCTCCTATTGGTTGAGGTAGTATTAAGTATTTTTTCTCACGAGTTATGCAAATTATTTTGGCTATAAAACTTATACAGAAATAAAAAGCAAAGGGAAGAAAAAATATGCCAGATAGCATGTCCCTGTAATAGATGATTCATAGGATTGCAAACTATTCTTTTAAAATCTAAAATCCATGCAGACAGTGCAATGGCGAGTGTAACAACTGTTAGCTTATAATAAAAATAAGAGAATGCCCTATTGGATTTTTTAAAGAGATAAAATTCGAGTCCGAAAGCAACCAATACCTGCAAAGTAAAAATTGGAATCCCGAATGGTTTAAATATATAGAGTAATCCCATGGAAGCAAAGAGTAGAACAAGTAGTGTTAAATTCTGATTATGCGCGGATATTAAGTTTGCCCGTCTTAGATTTATGCTGAGTATCATTGTGGAAAAAAGATACATGGATGACAAATCAAAAAATTGAAATAGAAAAGTAAAGCTTGCATGATATAAGAAGGAAGCAACTCCTGTTAATATTGCGATTTGACCTATATAACGAAGATAATTTAGTCTATCTTTATGATTTAGGATAATCAAATATATCCCCACTAAGATAAAAGAAAGGTTTGACCAGGTATTCGATGGTTGTGTAATGTAAGAGCACAGGTTATCCTCACAGTATTTAATTGTAGGAGGAAGAAACGAGCTCCAGGGACATTCGGGGAGTAGGGAGATAATTTCCATAATAATTTCCTTAAATGCTACTTGCATTTGATTTATTTGTCATCCTTCTTTGTTTTTGCTTTCCTCACCCCAACTTTTCGGTTGTTGCGGTATTCCCCCTCTCCTAATGGGAGAGGGGTTTTCTACTGTTATGCGCTTTAAGTAGGATAGATGTAGTTCAGTTAAAACAATCTTCGTATGCGCCTAATCGAAACTCAACTGAAATTATTTTATGAAAAATATTTTTTTCGAATAATTACTCAGTGCGACAGTTTTGTGGGGCAAGTGCGTAATTAAGGGTATTTGCTTATTGGAAAGACTATGAAGAGGCTAACCCCGTGTATACACTTCCTATAAGAAGACGTTTACTATTATGCGATTATGATGGGCATCAAACTCGGTTATGATACAATCTAAACTCCTGAGCCTGATGGAATTTGCACCGAGTTTAATGCGGGTTATCCACTGTATTTGAGTTATAGTCATCTTATAGGAAGGTAAAAGGAAAGTAGTTTGTAGTTATGGTGGATTAATTTAAAGATTTAAAGAAGGATAAGCGTTGAATCGCTTTTTATTTATCCAATGATAAAAAAAATAAAACATATGAAAAAAATATTTGAATAGAAAATAGGTGTATTAATCCTGTAGAAATCCTGTATGGTTTCGCGTAATCAAGTAATCGACAATATATCTTTTCGCCTTTCTGTTTTAAAAGAACATGTGAAACAATTAAATAGCCTAAATATTCAAAGTTTAAATATTCATGCAGAAAATTTTTATAGAGACTTTTTGAATTTAGTCTTTAACTACAACTTAATCAACATGAATACAATTCAAAAAAATACACCTGCGATTGATTTGGGAGAAAAAGAGAAGCGAATAGCTTTTCAGATTACATCGACTTGCACAAAAGACGTGTTTGCCTTTAACCTGAGAATTCAAGATGACGGAAGTCATAGCGTAAACAGAATGAAAGTTTTTATGTATGACCTTGCACTTCTTTTCAATGAAGAAACTAGAATCCGTCATCCCAAATTACTAATCCACGACAACATCTTCGACGTAGACCAAGACACATTTGCCGCTTGCCTCAACTACCTCGCTCGCCAAGAAACCTATTACAATGACTTTCAATATATTTTTACTTTGAATCGCGACAGAATTGAAAACGAAGAAATCACTAAACAATTAAAGCTAGACATCAACCGTCATCGAATTGCGAATCTGACGAAAGAGAATAAGTTTTTGTATAAGCTAGAGTCGTATCAGGAGTTGGAGAGGGCAATGCTTTATTATGGTCTTTGGAAAGAATTCCATACATATCTCCCTTATCACTAATGACTAAAGCGGAATCGTCGAGCGCAACAGGAATTCGTTCCATTCCTTTTAGAATCCAAATTTCTTATCCTACTAAGTTTTAATAGAAGGACTTAAAAAGGAGATTTTTATGAAGAACGAACAAATTCAAAGAAGACCCTCAGAAGGAGCAGTATCATCAGTAAACCCAAATTTCATTTGGTGTCAAGAAAATTTTCAAGGAAAATTTGTTAACAAAATCGAAAAGGATTTTCTTGGAAAAATTGGAAAAGGTTTTACAACTGCTGTCACAATTGGACTGGTTGCATTGACGTTAAATTGTGATACACGTAAAAACAATGACAATGCTGTAATTGCTGGTTTGCTTTATAATTCAAAGAAAGGAAATGTAACTACTGCTGTAACAACTACTAATCCAAGTAGCAGCAATCCAACAGTTACTAATCCGGTTAGTACCGCTTCGGAAAGTCGGGTCTATGCTGAAACTGAGCTTCATTCAATTCCTGGTATTGCACAGGCAGATATGCTCGTCATTCAAACTTCCTCTTTTAGTGAGAATGAAGAGGGAAAAATTAAAGCGATTAAGGTTCAAAAACCAGACACAACTATTTCTAATGAGTACAGTTCAGTTTACATTATCCGTCACAGAAATGGTAGTGAGGATACAAAAAGTCAAATTCAATTCGATGCTAATGGGGCAATCATAGGAGGAGATTATAGTTCCATTGGTTTAAAAGCAGGGGATACTATTGATATTGCGGCAACTACTACAAACTTCAAGTTAGGCTCAATACTCCAAAGCCCAAATGAAAAAGCTATTGCGACAACAGTCACTTTCGCTCCGTTACTCCAAACAATCAGCCAAGCAAAGTGCTTCTTAATTTGTTTTCCTGACTTCCAAAATTATTTAAAGGTAACAAATGATTCTGATTTTCCAATTGAATTTGTTAAAAGAGATTTAATCGGAAATGTTTTAGGAGTATTTTCTCTTCCTCCAAAGCAATCAATGCAATGGAAAGAAGGTTTGGTATATAGCATTGTTGTAGGTTTAAGAGGAACTCCGGTACACAATCCGGCGAAAATGGACACCGATTCCGGCTGAAAGTGGACACTTTTTAGTTCTTTAAAAAATCATCTGTGATGACAATACTTTAAGAGAGTAAAGTTCATGTCAAGACCTCTGAGAATTTTTTTCTAAGAGACT
>JANMOF010000156.1:0-3383 GCA_031368925.1 Leptospiraceae bacterium | reverse complement strand
AGGCGTTGATTAAGGCTTCATAGGAGTATGCGCACCTAAAACACCGCATAACTTCGCGTGATCTGCTTCAAAGCCTCACAATGTTCGGAAGCTGTGAGGCTTCTCGCTCCGAGTCGGCTTATTTGTATTAGCCACACTTTATAGTATTTTTGTTGAACTTATGCAAGTCCAGTGCCTTCACTACTGTCACAAAACTTGCAGAAAAGAGCAAGTTTGCGCGCCATCCGTTCAGTCACAGGACTTGCTAGTCATAGGGTGGCTCGGAGACATGACTTTTAAACTCAAAAGGTGCTATCGCACTTTCGAGTTTAAAAGTCACGTCGGATACTCTTAACGTTATGCGGCATTTTAGGTGCGGGCATGTTCAATAAAGGAACCAACGCTAGGATATTTTAGTGTAGGTTTCTCGACGTCGTGTCTCGAAAGACTTTTACCATTACTTTTTAAAAGTCGAGTAATAAGAATGAAAGAATTAAAAATAAATTGGAAAGTTGATAATTCAAGAAAACAATTTTTTAATTTTGAGGAGGAGTAATAACGATAGAACAAGCTCTAACTAATAAAACTAAAGCAACGATTGCATCATTAATCATCTATTTTGCGGAAAAAGAAATGCCGAATTTATTATGATGAATATCTTATAATCCAGCTCCCTTAGCTAAGATTAACATTTGGTCTAGTAGATCTTTAAGTCTAGGACATTTATCATAGGCAATAACTGGATTTAATCTGCTAAATAGATTTTTCCCATCAACAACTTTTTTATAATTTCGATTCAATGTTTTATTGAATAAACTATCTAGAAGTTTAGCAGGAGGTTGATCAAAATTTACACTTTCTGGTTTTGAAATTTTATCAGGAAAGTCTCTTTTAACTTCCGTTGGAAATAAGTTCGGTTCACTTAATAACCAAGCTTCAGTTTCATGGACAGCAAAGAAATGGAAAAATTTTTCATTACCTACTTTTTTTTCTATATGGTCTTTGCCCCACTCATACTTTTCTTTTGGAGTTGCTAGGTACGCAGGATAAAATGTAGGTCCATAGTTAAGAAGATAAGGCACATTAGCCATTCTTACACAAACTTAAAGATTCGATAGATTAACTTTGAGAATAGTTTCAGGCTTTCTATTATTAAGTTTAAAAGCTAGGAAACATAAATCAAAGGTTTAGCTTTTAAACTTAAGCTGGATAATAAGAATTATCCGAAACTCTTTTGGTATTTTAAGAATTGCTTTGTATCTTTAAGTTTAAAAATTAAAAAAAATAGACGTATAAAATTTTGTATTATAAGCTGGATAATAAGAATTATCCGAAACTTTTTTGATATTTTAAGAATTGCCCCGCCTTCTGTCCTAATTTTCCTCTTTGGGAGTAAAAATGAGCTTGATCCAAACAAGTATTCATAGTTTGCAAAGACTAAGTCTTCTAACTCTTGCTCATTTTCAAAATTAGATATTATATATTTTTTTTTTCACCAAATATTATCAATGTTATTCCTTCCTATTTTTTAAAATTCAAACCACTATGCCGCCTAACGTTAAGAGTATCCGACGTTGAAAAAATGACAAGAAAATTACTCAAGAATTTTTCTTGTCATTTTTTCAATGTCTCCAAGCCGACCAACTACTAGCAAGTCCTGTGACTGAACGGATGGCACGCAAACTTGCTCTTTTCTGCAAGTTTCGTGACAGGAGTGAAGGCACTGGACTTGCGTAAGTTCAACAAAAATACTACAAAGTATGGCTAACACGACTTTGCCGGCTTGGAGCAAGGTGACGGACAGCTTCCGATATAGTCCGTTACCGCAGTGGATACTCGCAGTTAGTTGCAGTTGGAGCGTCACTCGTCAAATAAAGTCCTACGGAAATTCAGTCCAATTTCTGTTTTCTAATTTTTCCGCTAAATCTTTAGCATCTATTGGATTGACTGATGCAATATTAAAGTATATTTTAGAACCCATCATTCCGCCTGAAGTATCTTTCTTGAAATTAGTATCATATAACTTTCCTAATAAGAATACTCTAGTTGGAAAATCATCTGGTCTAAATCTAGAAAGTTTTTCCTTTGACAAAGAAATAATTTCAGAATCTTTAATTTCAGTGTTTTTCCATTTAATATTTATTTCATCTTCTCCTTCTCCTTCTATGTCAACTACCGCATCTATAGTAGCAATTTTTTCAACGGTCTTATTCCTATACATACCAAAATATTGACAACGTCCATGAGAGTAAGAGCCGCCACTTGCGGGACACATATAGACATTTCCTTCTAAAACTTCTTCTGGTATGCCTGCACAATTTACTACATCTAACCAATTCTTCCATGCCGGTAAGAGGTATTCTTCATTTAAATATTCTCTAAACTCTTCAACTAAATCTATAATATTCTTAGGCAGTCCATTTATATTTAAAGCAGAGTAATAATCTTCAAATGAAAGAGCTTTAAAGATTATTTTTCCTTTATATTTATTTTTACACAAACTAATTATATTTTCAAACTTTTTATAATCATTCGATTCAAATTTGCTTATTGCTAACATAATTCTTGTCCCTTCATTTTCTTTGGAAAGACTTGAAATATGATTTTCTAATTGTGAATCATAAAACCAATCAAAATTTTTTGTTTCTATGTATATTGTAAAAGCTGACTGAAAAATTAAACCGTCAGGAATACTTAATTTTTTCTTTTCTTGCTGTGCAAATTTTACACCGACTAAATCCCCGATGCTTTCATTTTCAAGTAAAACTGAAAAGAAATCAGATAAGAATTTTGGATTTTCTTGGTATAAAAGTTTCAAAATTAGAAGACAGTAATTTGTCGTCCTATTTTCCGTTTGATTGTATCCTGAGAATAAAGATATATTTTTCCCCATTATTATTTTCTCCTAAATAATTTAGCTCCAATTGCAACTAACGTTCGGGTAACTGACGTTCGTCTTCGAATGTATTCGGGCGACCGTATACGTGCAAAGAGAATGCCAAATCAGTTTTTGGCGTGACCTTTGCGAGAGTTTAGCAAATATGTAAAAAGTTGAGCAAGTGAAATTTAGTAGCACGAATCAAGAATAGTCACAGCGTCCGACATAGTGACTATTCGCAGCAGTTACCAGAGTGTTAGACGGTGTTAGCGCAATAACGATATTAGCCTAAAGGGGGGCTTATGAAAAGTAATTTTACATTTTTAATTCAAACAATTAATGGAGAGGTTAAGCATGATTTTTCTTTTGAACTACTTAATTCAATTCAATACCTAAATTGGTATTATAATTCAACAGAATCATTTAGGGTGCAAAATCCGCGTGATATTGGACACCGAATCCATTTTAAAATGGACAGTGAATCCGGACGAAAGTGGACACTCAATCCGGCTGAAATTGTGCCACA
>JANMOF010000153.1:0-3119 GCA_031368925.1 Leptospiraceae bacterium | reverse complement strand
TGGAAAACGAGCGCAGAGGACTTTTTAGCTATGCCGCTTTAAAGTCGAGGCTGGAAACAAACAAGTTTGAAACCTTAGAGATAAGAGATTTTGCACAACCTGTCATTCGCCTTTTGCCTCTTGACCACAATGAAATATTTGTACTGCTTAAGAAACTAAAAGCGATTTTCGATTACAACTACAAAACTGACATCCACATTGTTGACAGCGATATTCAACAGTTTATGGAGGAATTGTTCAATAAACCAGGAGCTTCAGAATTTTTGACACCTAGGGAAGTAATCAGGGACTTTCTGAATATTCTAAATATTTTGCGTCAGAACCCGAACATCGATAAGAGTAAACTTTTTGGAGAAATTGAGATTTCAGATGAGAGGCCGAATGAAGATTCATTTGAAGGAGTTGAGGAATTATGACGCCATTTGATTTACTTTCAGAGCCAATAAGGAAATACATTCGTGACAAGCGTTGGGAGGAGTTGCGACCAATACAGTCTGCGGCTATTACTAGAATTCTTTCAACCGAAGACAACTACATTCTTGCTTCGAGAACTGCATCCGGCAAAACAGAGGCTGCGTTTCTTCCGATACTTTCCAAAGTGAATTTTAACGAAACAGGCATTCAAGTCTTATACATCTCCCCGTTAATAGCTTTAATTAACGACCAGTTTTATCGCATCGAAGAGCTTTGTAAATACTTGGATGTGACTGTTACAAAGTGGCATGGAGAAGCAAACAGAACGCTTAAAGAAAAAATGATTCAGAATCCCAGCGGCATTGTTTTAATAACCCCTGAATCTCTTGAAGCAATGTTTGTAAACAAGCCTTTCAATGTGACGAGGCTTTTTCAAAATCTTAAATATGTCGTTATTGATGAAATCCACTCCTTTATTGGCACAGATCGAGGAACACAACTAAAATCTAATTTATCAAGACTTCAAAATGTAAACTCAAAGCCGTTTATTATCGTCGGCTTATCCGCAACGATTGGAGATTACAATGAAGCAAAGAAGTTTACCGGCAATGAATTTACTACGAAAGTTTTATTAGATAAAACACCTAAGGAGATCAACGCAGCTTTTCGATATTTTAAGAAAGAAAGCGAAGACTTGCCGTTTGAGCTTTTGAAAGATTTGTATTTTGAAACAAAGGACAATAAAGTTCTAATTTTCCCAAACAGCAGAGGAAAAGCCGAAGAGGTTGCAGTCAATCTCAAAAAGATTTCAGACAAGGCAAATGGGCATTCTAATTATTTCTCACATCATTCTTCTGTTGATAAGGAAGTGAGGGAGTATGTGGAGTATTTTGCAAAAAACAATGATCGGCAAAATTTTTGCATTTCCTGTACCTCAACTCTCGAATTAGGAATTGACATAGGAACAGTAGATGAGGTTGTCCAGATCGATGCCACCCACAGCATTTCATCATTGATTCAAAGAGTGGGTAGAAGTGGGCGCAAGGATGGAGAAAAAAGCAACTTGTTCCTATATGCAACCGATGAATGGAGCCTCTTACAATCTTTAGCTTGCTGGCTTTTGCATCAGGAAGGATACATTGAACCTCCTCATATATCTGAGAAGCCGTACGACATTTTACTTCACCAAGCTCTGTCAATCACAAAGGGACATTCAGGTATTAGATTGGCTGATCTAGCCAAACAATTAAAAGACAATTTTGCTTTCAGAGCAATCGAACCAATTGAAATTGAAGAAATACTTAGTCATTTAATTGAGATTGATTTGTTAGAAAAATTGAGTCACGAAGTTATCATTGGAATCGAAGGTGAGAAAATCGTAAATAGTCGCGATTTTTATAGTGTCTTCAAAATAGAAGAGAATTTCAAAGTAATTCATGCTGGAAATACGATTGGGCAGGTTCCGTTTTCCCCGCAAATTAGGGAAAATGAAAATATTCTTTTATCCGCAAAAATTTGGAAGATGAAATTCATCGATTTCAAGTCCAAAAGAATTGAAGTAATTCCAGCAAAAGATGGAAAGAGACCCACGTTCTTTGGTGGTGGCGCAACAATCCATGCGAAAATCAGGGAGAAAATGCTTGAAATACTTTATACAAAAAATAATCATGAGGTTTTGGATACGCTAGGGTTTGAAGAAATTGAAGCGATGCGCAAGGAGTTTTCTGCTTTCAATATTCAAAGTTTACCTTTTGAAAGACCTTTGCGTTCAACTGGATTAATGTTAACACTACATACGTTTACGGGATCAAGGATAAATCAAACTATTAGCCTACTATTAAGCATAGCAGGCATAAAAAATGAATTGGACGACAAAAGAAGCGAAATCACGATGGAGACTACGACGCAACAATTACTGATGTTGTGGAAATCCCTAACAGCACCTCTTGAGAGCATTGACAATCATCTATCTCTGCTTTTGCATTCAAATCCTACTCTATTGGATTTTTCAAAATGGGGTAGCCATTTACCCCAAAAGTTCCAAGTCAAACTTATCAAGGACAAATATTATGATATCTCCAATACTGAGGACTACTTAAAATCGATAAAGCCTATCGAAAATAGGTGAATACTCCAATTCAAACAACTTAGGTTAGAAATTCACCGTCGAACCTAATCCTTTAGTGGATCACATGACACCACGGCCACGACTGCACCGATCACGGCCCTGCGCCTGAATCGCTTGCGCCTCTTTGCTTCGTCGGAACCGCCCTCGGGGCTTCGTGAGAAGCCATCCACGCCGCCTTGGCGTTACTGGAATTATTGTGGCTTGTCGGCCCATCGCCGTTCATGCTTACCGTTGCAGTGCGAATTGTCCTTTTTCATATTCATGGTTTTGGTATGTCCTCATATCAAGTCAAATCCTCAAGGAGCCTACAAGGATTGTATAGTCCTGTATTGAGTCGTATATTCTTGTCTATGAAAGAACGGTCTGGCTACCGCTGAATATTCCGGCCCATAGGGAGCCACTGATTCCGGTGGATAGGGAGCCAGCCATTCCGGCGGATGGGGAGCCACTTTGGAATTGTTTTTTGGAGCATGGTGGATTGTCTATTGCTTTGCCTGAAAAAGGCAGGGCTTATGGCAGGAAAGACGATTACGATGCTTGAACTCAGGAAGATTTTACAGAACAAGTTGCGCGGCAA
>JANMOF010000125.1:0-2036 GCA_031368925.1 Leptospiraceae bacterium | reverse complement strand
GTTATCAGAACAATTTATAAACCGAGCAAATTATCAGAAAGGTATTGAAAAAACAAAAGTGGCAGTTGTGCAAATAGAGGACACCGCGACAACTGGAGTGGCAAATAAAAATTTATCTCAGTGGATACCAATTTTAGAAAGTGGGCTAGTTAGTAATTTTAGTTTAAATGTAATTTCCCGAAGTGAATTAGAATTGATTATGAATACGCGCAATAGCGAAAAAAAGCTAGCATTGACAGGGTTAATGAGCAATGAGGATCTAAAAGAAATACGGAAAGTTTCTGGCGTTAAATTTATTATTATAGCTAGTTTAAACGAAGTAAATGGTTTAACTGCAAATAAATTTAATATTCAGGCAATTCACTCAGAAACTGCTTTATCCAGATCTTCTGAAACGATTAAAAAAAATTCTATGTCGCTTGGGCTTGAAGCCGCAGCTAAATCCATTGCAGAAAGAATTACGTTGACGAAAGATAAATGGACAAGTTTTAATGATGCAAAACCAAAAAACGTAATAGAAACTCCTCCGCCCGAAAGAAGTCTACTTGGAAAAATCGGAAATTTTTTCGTAAACATCTTTTTACTTCCTTTTAAATATGTGTACAATGTTCCGAAAGCTGTTTTGGATTTGATTGTAATACGACCGATCGTTGGATTAGGTGCAGGAGCAAAAGTTTCGCTAATAGAAGTGCAAGCCGGAGGCATGGCATCTATAAATTATTTTAGCTCTGAAAAAACCCCTGAAATAGATTCTTTGGTAAATCTTTCGACTTCGCGTTCGAATAAAAAATTTGATAACGAATATTACAATATTGGAATCGGTATTGTTAATGGGAAAGAATTCTATAAAAGTAATATTTTGCGAGATAAAGGTTTATACTTACTAGGATTTAATTTCATACCAGGTTGTGATTCTATGAATATGACCGTCCTTTGTAATCAGCCATCAACTATAAGTGCCAATGCAGCAGCCGGTTTAGGTATTAAAATTACAATAGTGCTACATCGCTTACCTGAACTTGTCGGCGTTATTTTCTTCCAAAATTGGGATTTATTAGATTCAGGTGTTACAAAAGAGCGATTCGAATACTTTACGGATTAGAGTTATGCGAAAATTCCTTTGAGACGAATTCCCTCTTTTACCGTTTGTTCCCGATTTCGACCGTTAGTTCCTGAATGCTTGACAAAGTTTTTTCGTGGTATATGGGTTAGATATAAGTAACTACCTTCATAAAAAAGGAGAACCCTTTGAAACTAACAATACTATTCCTCTTCGCTCTAACCATGAGCCTAGAGGCAAACGACTGGACGGGATGGAGCGACGAAAGATTTTTTCCAACCGAAAAAAGAATTTCGTATCGCTCTAGATGTAATAATTCACCAAACGACGGAAAACATGAATGGCAGGTTAAGTTTAAAAATCTAACTTCTACCAAATTGACTTTTTCGTTTGGCATTGGTATTGATCCCTCTGTAAAGCTGAACAAGCAAATGGATTTAGGTGCAGGAAAAGAAGATTGGAATTGGGAATTATTGGCGTTAGCCTGTAATTCGCAGGCTTGGGTTTCTGTTCGGGTTGTAGGTGCTACACCGGATAAAAATAATAATACAATAAATAAAGATAACAATGCTAAGCCTAAAACAACTAAAGAGTGGAGTAGTTTAGAGCCTTCACGAATGAATTTCATGAATGCAAAGAGAACTTGTGAGTCAAAGGGTATGCGCTTAGGTACGTCAACTGAACTTCAAGATGCTTATGAAGCAAAGATGGACAAATTGAGAAATAACATACAGACTGACGATCATTGGGAACAAGGTGCATATTGGTCTGATCAATCCAATGTGACTATTGATTTTTATAGTGGTAATGCCAACGATGGAGATAACGGGGATTATGAAGGATTAGTTCGTTGTCATCGTAAGTAAAGTGGAAAATAATGATTAGCTTGCCTATTCCCAGCTTTTCAGTTCTTGTCGAGTATAATATAAGTTAGCCCCTTTCCTAAACGGAAAGAGACGGCTACTATATATTTACC
>JANMOF010000083.1:0-14351 GCA_031368925.1 Leptospiraceae bacterium | reverse complement strand
AAATCCTTTTCTTTTTTGTATTTAACTGTTCCGAGTTTTGTAGTAATCCTTGCAATGGCAACTGGCTTTGGTGTATCTTTCTTTTTAGAAAGGTAGTCTGGAATCTTAATTACTAATCCTGGTCTAATCTTATTTGGACTGTCGATCTGGTTGTATTTTAAGAGTTCGCGCCATGCAGATGGATTACTCAGATACTCCTTTGATATTTTAGAAAGAGTATCCCCTTGCATTACTTTATACTCTATAAAGTCAACTGCATAGAGAGCGGTATATAGCGATAATACGCCAATTAATAATTGAATTATTTTCTTCATAAATTTCTACCCGAAATATTCCTTCCACTTTTTGTCAGCTTCGCTACCAAAGAGAATTTTACATGCTTCTTTCAGTCCAGCAGACTTCTTCAAGTCATCTTTTTTTACAACGAGAGAAATCTTCGAACGTCTTCTTAAAAAATCCTCTAACTTAGTAATCATTTCACGGCGTGCTGCTTCTTCTAATTCAGCTCGAATATATTCAGTACCTTCAATTAAAATCCTTGAGCGTTCTGGATTTTCGCGAATATCATCTAGTATCCCCAAAGCTTGCGATCCATATCTTCTCCAAAGTCTTTTAGAGAGCGGTTCGCTCGAATCTGAATCAGTCATTGCATCAAGTCCCATAAGTTTAGCTTGATGTAAGAATTCTGTTTTTACTGGTTCTGAAGGTTCACCATACCACTTCTGACCAAAGTATGGAAATTCAATTCCCAATTCTTTTATATAATCCGCAACCTCATCCCCAACATTAATGCAATCAGTTAGCTTACCACCAAAAATACTAATATGTTTATCTGCTTTATTTACTTCGACTTCATGCTTACGAGATAATTTCACCCAGTCTGCAGTTTGATCTCCCGAGTTAGTCACTACGAGTGGTCTAACTCCGCATCTTTCTGCGATGATGTCTTTTGCTGTTAGTGGATGAGTTAGCTTCACACGTTTATTAATATTTTCCAAAACGAACTCTCTATCCTCTTTCGTTACTTCCGCATAAGGAGAAGTAACCTGTGTATCTGTTGTTCCAATACAAGTTCGGTTTCCCATTGGTATAACAAAAAACAAACGACCATCATCCGCAAAAAAAGTAAGAATATGTTTAATCTCCGTTAGCCTCTCTACAATCAAATGAATTCCCTTACTGAATACATGCCTGTGATTTGTTTTTTGGTTTGTTAAACCATTGTGTTCATCTACAAACGGTCCACATGCATTGATTAAAACTGTTCCCCTTATGGTGAAAGTTTTACCACTTATAACATCCTTCGCTTTTACATTCCATACATCACCTGCTTTAGATGCTCCAAGCGATTCAACGTAATTAGCCGCAATGCATCCATTATTTAATGCAGCGCGGATAAATAAAAATACAAACCTTGCATCGTTATCATGCAAATAAGCGTCCGAATACTCGAACCCACCAACTGCATTTTCTAAATTGATAATATCTTCTTCCTGGCTCATCCTGTTTTTAGTTAAAAATCTAGGAGGTTTGGTGAAGAAATTTCCCATTAGCCAGTAGAATAATGTTCCAGCATATAACTTTAATACTCCATGTCTAAAACCTTTTGTTATCGTAGTAAAGAATCGAATTTCCTCAACAGTGGAAGGATAATTTCGCATGAGTTTATTTCGTGACATGCAAAGTTTTCTCACTAGTCCGAACTCAAAGGTTTCCATATACTTAATTCCCCCCCAAGCGAGGTTAGAAGAATTCTGGCTTGTAAAGCTAGCAAAATCTCCTTTATCTATAAGAGCTACCTTTGCCCCTTTGGCAGAAAGTGATGAAGCGGCTACTGCGCCGTTAATCCCACCTCCTAGAATAATCACATCAAAATTTTCTCTTTGTAACTTTGTGAGGTTACTTTCTCTTAGTTTCATATGTCCTCTTTCTCATTCTTAAAATTTGTCCACCAATCCATGGCAGAGATTGCATCAACTATAATTCCATATTTCTTTTTAGCTAGAGCTAGTTGTGATAGTTCAGGGTTAGCAATGTATGCCTCTACTTCTTCTAAATCCAAGTAAATATCATCAATCAACTGATTAGAAAATGCTTGCTTTACTTCTTTTAGAAAAGATTTTTTATACAGTAAGATTGCTGACTGGGATAGAACCGACCAGGGAAAAATTGGTGTCCGCTCCAAGGTCTTAAACAATTTATCAAAGTAATGATAAAGCTCTTCTCTAGCATATTCACCAATTTCTACCATGATGACAAGTGCTTCGATTGCAGATGCGCGGCAATACTCATTTACCCCCACATCCTCTATCATTTTCATAAGATCAGTAGTATTTCCATTAGCCACTGAAGCAAATATAGGTCCCAGGTTTTGTAAGACGATATCACCTGTTAATGGATTTAAAAAATTTCCTTTTCGAGAAAATAATTTTATCATAGATTTAAGCGCATCCTTCTCCCTAAATTCTGCAAGAATATAAAGGCAGTACAACCAATCATTGTATTCAATTCTTGCAGCAGGATTCTGTGGCTTCGACGCTTCTCGTTTTAAAATTTTCAATAGTTCTGGCTTATAAAGCTTTGGATTATCTCGAATTTCGGCTAATACTTCGCGACTAATTTGTCTGCCGGGAAGCTTTAATGTCTCTAAGACCTGTTCTTTTTTCATTTGATAAACGTAAGAGTGTTCTCGGTATCGAGGTATTTCTTTATTTTTTCAAATGGGACTCTTGCTTCGGCAGATTGCATTGCATATATATCAAAGAGGTTAATTAACATTATCCCATCAGGCGTTAGATAAAAATCATATTTACTTTTCTTAAGTGCAATGAACTCTTCTTTGTCAGTAATGCTTTTATCTTTTAGTAGGCTCTCTGCCATATACTTATGCAAGGGAATAAGAAACTTTGCATTTTTTTTAAATAAGGACTCGAAGCCAATTATTTTCCCAGTATTCAAATCAAAATTATAGGTTTTGTAAACGTTATTCGGATGTGCATTCCCTTCGGTAAAACTAGAAAACTCAGAGTGAATACTTAGAATTGATTCAGTCTTTAGTTTAACAGAGAAATTCCCTGAGAGAGAAAAAGCGGGAGCATTTTTGTCATTTTTATTGCAATCATACTCGTTTTCATATATATCTAGTTTGGTGAAATCATCGACTAAAATTTTACCTATGGAGCGAATTATGTTTACATCATACGTAGAGCCTTTGCCCAATTTTAAAATAGGATATTCAATTTTATAAGTGCAGTTTTTTTCTTTCTTGTTTACTGTCTTTTTTTCAATAGATAGAGGCTCTTTCGATTGCGAACAAATACTTAGGGAAGAAAATAAGAACAAGCATAACAATAAATACGTTTTCTTTTGAAGTATTGGCATATAATATATACAATTTAAAAGTTTTTAAAAATGTAAATCACAATCCTTATCACTTTTTTGAACCATTTCTTAGAAAAATGCTGTATGAATTTCGAATACTTATGCGTATGCTAGAGAAATGAGGCAATTAAGTTTAATTCTTATTTTTATTGGAATTTTGAACTGCGCAAGCAGTGTTGATTTTATTCCTGATCCTGATTTCACAGAGGAAAATCCAAATTATACGAAAACTAAATTAGATGAAGTGGAAATTCTTGCCGAAAGACCAAACAAAGATTTTAAAATGGTGGGGACTGTAATATTTCGAAACTTTGTTAGCCCGATTGATATGAAATCAGAACTTTATGCTTTACAAAAAGAAATGTTTCGCTTAAAAATAGATGGCGTTTGGATTTATAAAAAATCTTTGGAAACTATTCCACCTTTTATAATTAACACGCAAAACCAAGAAGGGCTGACAGTTGCCTACACAGAAACGAATCGTGAAATGGGTAAACTTACTGGTTATCCATTTCGATACAGGAAAATAAATGACAACAACCCCAAGAAAGTTCGATAGCGAAATTAGAATCATGACAAGCGGCAAATGGCTATATCACGGTCAAGAAATAACCCAGGAGAATGTCCTTATTTTTTTTAAGAAAAATATACGGGAAGATAAGGAAGGCATTTATATCACCAACACCTATGCAGAGCTAATTGAGCATGGATACATTGAAGCAAAGACTATTTTCCTAAAAATTATAAACTCAATCGAAAAGGATAACACCATTTATCTTCTTGGAGAAGATGATAGTTCGACTCCTATCGAAGATTTTTATTTTTATTCCGATTTTGAAGAAAAGATTTTTTGCATGCGCAAGTCTGACAACTTTATTAAATTTTACTTCAACAGGCAAATGCATTCATTTATTTCAAGTCTATTAGTAGAGGAAAATGGGTATTACTCTCTTCAATTATCAGGCAAGAAAATACCTATTACCGCATTTTCGGGAAACATTGAAGTGCTGATACCATCAACCTATGACAAAGCATAAAAATATGTGCAATAAATTTTCATAATGCCTGAATACTTAAAATATATACTCCTAGAAATACAAGACATTGAAACAATTGGAGTAATTTTAGGGATAATCAGTGTAATCCTCACTGTAAAAGAAAATATTTGGTGCTGGCCTTTTGGAATTGTAAACGTTTTACTATTTGCCTGGATATTTTTTCAATCTGCGATTTATGGACAAATGATTTTGCAGTTTTTCTTTTTGGCATTAATTCTTTACGGTTGGTATGAGTGGCTTTACGGTGGAGAGGATAATAGGAGTATTCTGATTAGCAAAATAACTAGAAAGCAGATTATCTATTTAATTCCTGTTACTATTTCACTTGGAGTTTTACTCGATAAAGGAATCTTATTTATTTCAGAAAATGGAAAATTTACAATCTTAGATTCGATTATTACTGCATTAAGTTTTACAGCACAGTTTTTGTTAGCAAAAAAGGTTTTAGAAAACTGGTTAGTCTGGATAATAGTAGATATTCTCTCAATTTTTCTATTTGTCCAAACTGGACTTTATAAAATTTGCTTTTTTTATTTTGTTTTATTAATTGTAGCAACAAGTGGTTATATAACATGGAAACGAAAATTGGTAAATTAGGTTTTGTTCTCGGAAAATTCTACCCCCTACACCTGGGACATATTCATCTAATTGAATCAGCTAGTAAGAAAGTAGAGCGGCTAATTGTAATTGTAGGAACTCTAAAAAAAGAAAGTATTCCAGGTGATCTAAGATATGAGTGGGTCAAAAAAACTTTCCCCAATTTAGAAGTGTATCATTTAACAGATAATAATCCGCAGTATCCAGAAGAGCATCCCGATTTTTGGAATATATGGAAACATAGTATAAAGAAGATTATCCCCCAAAAAATAGATTTTGTTTTTACGTCTGAATCTTACGGTGATGAGTTGGCAAGACATCTAGATGCAAAACATATCTGCATTGATTTAGATAGAAAGAATTTTCCAATATCTGGAACAAAAGTAAGAGAAAATCCAATGAAACATTGGAATTTTTTAGCTCCTGCGGCAAAGCCTTATTTTGTGCGAAGAATTGTAATCTATGGACCTGAATCTACCGGCAAAACAACATTAGCCAAAAATCTAGCAAAACATTTTAATACAGACTGGATTCCAGAGTTTGCCCGTGAATATTTAGAAAAAAAACCTACTCCGGTTGAGCTGTCTGATATTGCTATTATTGCAAAAGGGCAAATTCAAATAGAAGACGAAGCGACAAACACTGCAAATCGAATTCTAATTTGTGATACAGATGTGCTTGTGACAAAAGTTTATAGTGAACATTACTACAATACCTGTCCCGATTGGATTACTAAAGAAGCGTATAATCGAGAGTATGCGATGTATCTTTTGACAAACAATGATATTCCCTGGGTAGAGGATAAACTGAGAGACAGAGGAGATAGGAGAGAAGAAATGTTTTTGCTTTTTAAAACTGAATTAGAAAAAGCAAAGCGTCCCTATAGGATCATAAGTGGAAATTTTACAGAAAGATTTCAAAAAGCAGTGGATGTCATAAAACGAGAAATTCTAATGGAAGAAAATGAAACAGAAAATTAAAATCACAGAAGTTGGTCCGCGTGACGGTCTACAAAATGAATCAAAAGCTGTCGCTACTATGGATAAAGTAAAGTTTATCGAGTTACTTATCGAATCAGGACTTAAAAATATAGAGGCTACTTCATTTGTGCGAGCAGACAAAATCCCACAACTCGCTGATGCAATAGAGCTTTCCTCTAAATTAAATTTTCAAAATCCTAATGTTGCCTACTCAGCATTAACCCCCAATCTGAAGGGATACGAGTCAGCAGTAGATGCTGGCTTTAAAGAAGTTGCAATCTTTGGGGCAGCATCTGAAAGTTTTACAAAAAAAAATATCAACCGTACGATAGAAGAGTCACTTAGCGGATTTTTGGAATTAACCGTTCAAGCCAGGAAGGATGGAATAAAAGTAAGAGGTTATATATCTACAGTTGTAGCCTGTCCGTACGAAGGAAAAATTTCTCCTGAGAAAGTCCAAACTGTTGTAAATAGAATGCAAGACTTGGGAGTCTATGAAATTTCACTCGGAGAAACGATTGGAATAGCCGTTCCTTTAGAGGTAGAATCGTTATTAGCCGTATTACTTAAAAATAATAAGGCTTCTTTTTTTGCGGGACATTTCCATGATACCTATGGCATGGCAATTGGAAATGTAGCTAAAAGTTTAGAGATGGGCATAAGGTCGTTTGACGCGAGTGCTGGAGGACTCGGGGGCTGTCCTTACGCCAAAGGAGCAAGTGGAAACCTAGCAACAGAGGATCTGGTTTATTTTTTAGAAAACTCTGGATTTGAAACAGGGGTTAATCTAGATTTTCTGGTTAAAGCTTCCCGATTCATGGAGACTACTTTAGATAAGCCGCTATTATCAAAAGCTTACTTAGCCAGAAAGAAAATCCTGGGTTTATGAAATCAGAACGAAAGTTTCTAGATGCACTTGCTCTAAAATATTCCGATGAATCTTATTTAGAATCAGACCCGATTGATTTTTGTTATAGATATAAAGATAAAAAAGACATTGAAATCATTGGGTTTATTTCAGCTTTATTTTCTTACGGAAATGTCCTCTCCATTAAAAAACATCTAGAAAGCGTATTTCAATTATTTGGTAAATCGCCATTTGCCTTTATTCAAGCTGGCAATTTTTTAGATATTGAATCTAAAATTCCCAAGTATAGATTTCAAACATCTAAGGATATTCTAATATTCCTACAAGCTTTGTCTTTTATTCTAAACAAAGAATCAAGCCTTGAAAAATTATTTTACTCAGATAAACAAGGTGCTCTTCTAAATGAAAGAATCGTAAATTTCCAAAAGCATTTTACTAAGACTGTAAAAGATTTAACAAAAAAAACAAAATTAAGTTACGGTTTGAGTTTTTTAATTGGGTCAGGAATATTAGGTTCTTCTCATAAACGCTACTGTATGTTTTTACGGTGGATGGTTCGCGATTCATTTCCAGACTTTGGAATATATAGAACAATTTCAAAGTCGGAACTACTCTACCCTACTGATGTTCACATAGTGAGACTTTCTCGAATATTAGGATTCTCTAATAGAAGAACTGTAGATTTTAAATTAGCTAAAAACATTTCCGATCACTTCAAAATTCTAAATCCAGATGACCCTCTCCTATATGATTTTTCCTTAAGTCGTTTAGGAATTTTAAATATCTGCAAAACTAAGTATGTTCCTGAAATTTGCAGCAAATGTGAATTAAAAAAGATTTGTAATATTTATAATTCAGTTTAGAACGCCTCTATGGAAGTTTTTTTTTCAAACCAAGAAATTCTCTGGAAAGAATCCGGGTTCCCGCTTGCCTATGTTCTTTTCTTTGTAGCATTGGCAATATTTTCGTTCGCTGCCTATCTTTTCTATACGTACAAATTTCGAGTTTCCTGCTTCGGGTCTATCATTTCAGTTTTAATTATACTATATACGTTTTGGAATGGGACAGGATGTAATTCAGAGCTACATCTCAAAATAAATACATTTGCTAAAAATGCAATTATTGCGGATAATCAAAGTAAGTCGGAATACAAATTTACACAGGAGGACTTTGTTGGGTATTTAAAAAAAGAATATACTAAAAGCGAGAAAAACAAAACTGTTACCTACCACCAGTTATTCTTACTACTAAAGAACGGTGTCTTTTTAAAATTAAAGGAATCTAATAACTTTGAAGAAATTAAATTACTCATGGCAAAAATAAAAAAAGAATTTGACTTACCATTTTTTTTTAACGCCAAAGAAATTCCAAAAGGATTAAAAGTTAAACCTGAATTTGACAGTCGGGAAGTATGTGATTTTCGATTCGAGAATATTAAAACGGAAAGATCAGAAACAATCTGCACGCTAAGTTGGAAAGCTAAAATGCCTAATTATCTCTACCCAATTATATGTATATTCTTCCTGGCTCTTCTTATCTGGTTTGATTCTATTTTTTTAGAAGGATTTACTAAATCACATTTGTTATGGTTAATAGTAATTAGTCTCTTTATAATTCCATTCAGCTACCTTGGCTTATTAAGGTGGAATACTAGAACAGTTTTGATTTTTAATAAAGAAAAAATTACAAGTTACCTGGACTCCTCCTTCTTCGGCAAACGCGGCGAAACCTCCATTTTATATTCTGAAATAAAATCATTCGAAGCTCAAATAGAAACCACTAGCGACTCAATTACAATTTCCTCTTTGGATTCTGACGTATCTATGTTATTGAAAAATATAAAGGATAATAACTTCCTTTCCAAGTATATTTCTATCACAGTGTACGGACTCCCGGTTGTAGATAAATTGCGATTATGCGATAAAATTGGCAATTTGCGCGATTTCTAATGCTAGTTAGATTTAAAATGTTATTCTAAAACCTGCAATTTAGGATTGCAGGTCTGATTTGAATTCAAAAACTGACAGCATGAGTAGTACTTATAAATTAATTGATTCGGGTGATTATGAAAAACTAGAAATCATAGGTGGATTCAAATTAATCCGCCCGGCACTCGGCTCGCCTTATAAAAAAACCAATCCCAAACTCTGGGAAAAACCAGATGCACATTATACAAAAAATGATACAGGCAGCGGACAATGGAAATTCTTTCGTAAAATCCCAGAAAGCTTTTCTATTGAGCTTGGAAATCTTTCCGCCAAAATAAAACTGACACCCTTCGGGCATATAGGCATTTTCCCCGAGCAGGAATCAAACTGGGAATTACTGCAAAAAATGGGAGAAATCCAAAACAGCTTTGAAGTTCTAAATCTATTTGCCTATTCTGGAATGTCTACTCTTGCAGCGCTTAATGCTGATTATTCAGTATGCCATGTAGATTCTTCTAAGGGAATGATCGCATGGGCAAGAGAAAATGCAAATCTCTCCGGACTTGCTGACAAAAAAGTTCGCTGGATTGAAGACGATGTTTTAAAATTTCTAAAGCGTGAGGTAAAACGAAATCATCCTTATAAAGGATTTATACTCGACCCTCCAACATACGGACGGGGGGCAAAGGGCGAAATCTGGAAAATAGAAGACGACTTAATTCCTCTTATCGAAGAAATGATGAAACTCTGTGAGAATAAGCCAGAGTTTGTGATTCTATCCTGTCACTCAACTGGATTTTCACCACTCACACTAACTCGTATTTTACAGTCCTATATTAAATCAGAAGGCTTTTATTTTTCTAAAGAATTATTTATTAAGGAAGATGCAGGCGGAAAACTTCCTGGTGGATTTTGTGCTTATTTTTTAAGTAAGAAGTTTTCCGGATTGTCTTCGCATTTTAAGAATTGAGTTCCTTTGTCATTCCTGCGAAGGCAGGAATGACATTAGTAAGGCTCTACAATATCAATAAGTCCCAAATGGTTTAACAGTTTCTTTCTATTTTTTAAAATATCTCTAGAAATTTTTTTAATTTCGATTGTGCCTATATCTGTGCATTTGACTTTATCCCCTGCCTTTATAAACTCAGACTTTCCATTGGGCGTAATTTCAGTGGATAATCCAATATTGCCTTTTCCATCCATGGCAATAAGTTTTACTTTCTTTCCTTTAATCAAGTTCATCTGAAATTTATTTCCGTCAGCATATTGAGTAGTTGCATTTTTATATTCAATTCCTACGGATGTGATTGAATAAGGAGGATTAGCCTCAACTGGTATAACTTTTCCTTCAATGCAAGTCGTCTCTGGATTTGGATAATCACAATTCCACCACTTAAAATCATCCATTGCTTTCAAAAGAAAAGAGCGCTCTTCGCTTCCTTCACTTGGTTTTTCTCTTTCATCTGACGCTGTTTGCTTCTGAGAAATCGACATACTACCCTTATCCTTCCAGCCTTCCCTTTCATCAAACTTATACATTTTCATTTTTCTATCCGTAGAAATAATCCCTGGCATTTCAACTTTTAGATTTACTCCGCGTTTGAGATTCAGTGGCTTATCATAATAAGTCGCTTTGAGTCTAAACATTCCACCCGATTCAAAAATATTTGGGTTTGGGTCATAGTAAAATAAGCTGATGCTAGAAGTAATAAAATCTAGATCGTTATAAATTTCAATCAATTCGAATGTTAGTATATCTCCTCGCTTATAACCGGATGGGAGAGAAATGGAATTAGCCGGTATTGTAATCTTAGTTCCTGCTTTTCCTTTGATTACATTTTCCATGGCAGGGTTAACGGGAAATTCTTGTTTGATAGGCTGAAACTGAGTTAGAAAAACGGGAACAGGATTCTCAAGAATAATTTCTGTTTTGATTGTAGATTTAGTTTCTCCTTCTTCGAAGCCCCATTTCTTTTCAATTTTTTTAGTAGTATCTTCGGCTTCTTGTGAACTCAGATAAAAGGCACTAAAGAGTATAGTGAGGATAATGGCAGTTATAGTTAAAGCATTTATTTTCATAGAATACACCTCGGTTTTAAAAAGAAAATCTGAATATATTAGTAACCACTCAGCATACCTTATTGCCACAGAGGCACTGAGACACTGAGAGATTTAAGGAGAGTCTGTTTCACAATATACTGTTTGATTTCGTAATTTGGCTTTTTTATTATGCTATTACGATATAATAATTTAATCCAGCTATTTTATCACCTCTCTTTAAGATGACACATATGAATAAAAATAGCACAATCTCCCATAACCCTCCGTGACTCGGTGACTCTGTGGCAAAATACACTGAGTAGTTACGAATTTTTTAGATTAAATCGAGCGTGACAAACTTCTACCATTTAGTGCAATAGAAAAAAATGTTAGTTTTCTACATTCTACTTACTACCCTCATCTATCCTATTTCGCTTTTTGCACCTTTACTTAGTAAAAAAGCGAAGGCATTTCTGACAAAAAGAGATTTAGATAAATCTAAGATTCTGAATTTTAAAATACCTGAAGGAACAAGTAGAGTGATCTGGCTTCACTCTGCTTCAGTAGGAGAACTCGACCAATGCAAAGCCTTGGCAAAATCTATCAAACAAAATGAGCGAGATACTCTCGTTATACAATCTGTATTTTCTGATAGCGTGCTGGATAAGAATTTTGATCTGGAAAATACAGATTTAACATTTCGCCTACCGCTAGATTTTTACTTTGCGTATAATTTTATTTTTGAAA
Source organism: Leptospiraceae bacterium (assembly GCA_031368925.1). GTDB lineage: Bacteria > Spirochaetota > Leptospiria > Leptospirales > Leptospiraceae > UBA2033. Next base: position 2,752 of record JANMOF010000083.1, on the reverse strand, counting down.
AATTTCATCCAGATTCACTGATTCTCATGGCTTGGGATACCTGGCCTAATTTAATCCTCGCTGCAAAGCGTTATAATTGTAAAACCTACCTTGCATCTGCTGTGCTTGACCCCAAATCGAAACGCTCTTCGTTTTTTGCTCGTAGATTAACGACGAAAGTTTTTTCTAAACTGGCTGGAATTTCTGCAGTAAATGAATCAATGATTTTACCGTTCCAAGAATTGGCTGGTGAGAGAGTTAAAATAAATGCGCTTGGAGATTCTAGGTTTGACTCGGTGGTTGAAAAAATTAAAAGCAAGACCCCTGATCCAATATTTACAAAATTTGCTAGCGAATATCTTCCAAATCCAATTTTAATTTTAGCATCTACTTATAAAGAGTGCGACTTCGTAGTATTGGCAGAAATTGAATCGATTTTGAAGTTAGGTTATTCAGTTTGGATATTTCCACATAAGGTGGATTCAGCTAGAATCCAAGAAATATTGGACTTTTTGAAAGAAAAGAAGCTAACGGTTTGCCTTTACAGCAAAGTAAAAAATCCTTGTAAAGAAAGAATTATTCTTTTTGATGCTTTAGGTATACTGGCTTTCGCCTATTTTTACGGAAGAATTGCCTATGTGGGAGGGGCTTTGCACAATAAAGTGCATAATATCTTAGAGCCTGCCTACTTCGGACTTCCTCTTATAACGGGAGATAGGATTTTCAATTCTTTTGATGCGAATAAACTCAAAGAAAAAGAAAGCCTGAAAACAGTAAATTCTAGCGAGGAGTTTTTAGAAGCAGTCCGAAATTATTCTGAAGAGAAAAACCATGAGCGGTTAAGTGCGATTAACTCCGAGTATGTGCTTTCCCATCTGGGTGCCTCCCTTGCTTTTTATAATGCCTTCCTAAAAAAATGAATTACCCTCGAATTAAAAATCTAATTAAGAATTCAGCAGCCTTTAGACTTTTTAAAAAAGACTATGCTGCGTTTATTATAAGCTTTCTATATACAGAGTTTAAGGTTTACGACCAATTAACCGTAGAAGCCGAAACTTTTGCTAGAACCTTAAAAGATACAATTGAAAATTACAAAGAAGCAAACTTAATTGAGAATGAATTTTTATTATCCTCAGAGCATTATATCAATGAATGGGCTAATGATGGTTTTGTGCGAAAATTCTATGAGGAAACAAAATCAGAATTTTACGTCGAGATTACTCCTGAAATGGAATCTGTATTCAAATGGGTTTCTGAAATTGAAAAAATAGATTTAGGGGAAGTAATTGGAACTCGCTCTCGCTTCTTAAATATCTTTCATTTATTAAAAGAACTTGTAGATGATAGCGTTGCAACTTCACAAGATAAAATTCGAATTCTAGAAGCCCAAAAGAAAAACCTGGAACAAGAAATCGAAAGATTAAAGTCTGGCGGTGAAATTAAAAAATTTGACAAGAGAGAATTCCAGGAGCAATTCAAATTAGCATTAAAGGAAGCAAAAGAATTAGTAGCGGACTTCCGGCAAATCGAACGTAACTTCTCAGACATTACAAAGCAAACTCAATCTACTTACATGAACCAGATTTCTACGAAAGGGGCAGTTCTGGATTATGTGCTAAAGGCAGATGAAGAGCTTATGAATTCCGATCAAGGTCAAAGCTTTAAATCCTTCTGGCAATTCTTATTATCCCCTGCAAGACAAGACGACTTTGAAAGAATTATAAACGCACTTTATAAAAGAGAAGATATTCGAGCCATCGATGAAGGACAGTTTCTTCGAAAACTGAAAAAACAACTTCTAGATTCAGGACGAAAAGTAAATCGTGCCACAGATAAAATGGCTGACCAAATTCGAAAAGCATTATCCGATAAGAGTCTACAGGAAAATAGGCGCATCAAAGATATAATCAATGAAATCAAAAGCCTCGCGTTAAAAAACCAATCTAAAATTGGCTCAAAAGAAGATTTTTATTCTGTAGAAAGTTTTCCGGAAATCTACCTCCCGGTTGAGCGACCTCTCTGGGAAAGAAAAGACAAAGGGCTTAAGATTGATTATGCGCTAGAAAATGCAAATAATGAAATGAGTCCCGAAATTATGGAACTTTTAATGCGAAATAATTCAATAAATATAGATGAGCTACTGGCTAATATAGATTCACTCTTGAAGTATCAGCCTAAAGTCGAACTTAAAGAGGTAATTGCAAAGTATCCTCTAAAAAAGGGAATCGAAGAGCTTGTTACTTATTTATGGATTGCGTCTAACCGTGAAAAGCATTCAGTTGATAACACCCAGAAAGAAGAATTTTTAATTTCGGAAGACGAAGAAGAAACCGTATCAATCAAATTTCCAAAGGTGGTTTATAATATCTAATGGAACATACTTTACCTTATGCAGGCGCAGTTTAAAATTACTCAAAGGTCCAGTCAATTACGATTTAGATCCAAAAGAATGGGATCAACTTTCTACTTATCAAACAGACATTAAGAAATACTTTGATAAAATTGGACTTCACTTAGTTCTTGATTCTGATGATGGATTTGCTTATCTATACCAACCTTCTGGTGACGATGATCTGGGTCTTCCTAGGATAACAAGGCGTGTCCCCCTGCCCTTCGACATAACGCTATTATGCGTTCTACTTCGAGAAAAATTAGCAGAGCAAGTCATTGAAGATACAAATATGGCAAGCCTTCTCAAAAAAGAAGACATATTCGAACTCTTAAATCCGTTTTATCCTAAGACTCAAAATGAAGCGGCGCAGTATAGAGAATA
>JANMOF010000057.1:0-7574 GCA_031368925.1 Leptospiraceae bacterium | reverse complement strand
GCGGCAGCGAACTCATTGCATTGCTCCTGGAATCAGATGAAATAAAACGGATTTACCCAATCTATAATCAGGCACCGCGCAATGGGTGATGCACTGGCAACAGTGAAGCTGTTTGAACATTGCCTTGCACATGACAAAGAGGACGTTGTCTTTTCTTCGTTAGAGAGGAATTCAAAAGAAGCAATGATGCCTCCGCATATACCGAAGGAAGTTTTAGAAGCGCTGCCGGAAAAAAGCGGCGTTTGTTATTTTGCGTTGTGTATGGCGCATACCTAAGCGTGAACCGTTTAGATTTTCGAAAAGATATTTCTTGGAGTTATATTCTTTTTTAATTTTCGTAAATAGCTTCCACGGGATGAAAACGAATCTGAAAACTTTTCCTTTTCCTAGAATTAATATTCCTGCATCTTTTTTAAATTTGGTTATGCTTGTTAATTCTACATTTAGAAGTTCTGATAGTCTGCATCCAGTGTAGTAATAAGCACGAATTAAAAGAGAGGTTTTTAAATCAGTTTCTTTCATTATCTTTCTGATCTCTTTTTTCTCTGGGACGAATTGAACTAAATTTTTATCCTTATTACCTATTCTTAAATCTTTGATAAAATACATTAGGTCGGTAATGTCTGCACGTCTGCCGAGTGTGTGGAGAGTGCGTTTTAGTTTGCTTGCAATTCCGTATATATAGCTTGATATAGTTGAATTATTATATTTTTTACTCCTGTTTGAATTTTCGTTTTTTAGATGATGAAAATATTTTTCTATGTCGTGTAAATTAATAGAATTTTTCTTAATTCTTTTTAAAAATATTTTCGTATAATTGTCTCTTCTTTCTCCGAGTAATTTAATTGATTTTTTTTGGATTGGTTTCATCGTGTTTGCCTCTTGGCTCGCCACGATTTTAAGATTAGTAAATAATAATAGGGATAATAGTAATATAGCGGTAAAAAATGTATGTCGTATTTCTGTTAAAAAAAGCCCTTAGACACTTCAACTCCGCCCAATCCTCCGCAACAGGAACAAAGTCAACTCGTTGTAAATTTTGCAACTTCTCCTGATAACCCGTTTTTAGAAATTCATACTTAGGGATAACACCATTTCGAACGAGAAAACGATAACGCTTTAGCAGAATTGAGAGATACCCGGCAACATTTACTCTATTTTCATCGAGCTTCTTGCGGAAAAGATCCATATGCCGCTCTGGAATTAAAAGAGTTGAATTCGAGCAAGGTTCTGCTAAATCTTTACATGGGTTCAGTTGCTTTTTTTCGATAAAGGTTTTCATATTTATACTAGTTCAAAAACCGTTCGGAATGTGCGGGATTTGTTTGAATTTTATTGGAGTTTAGATAAATTTTGCTTTGGGAAAATATGGGAGCTGGAAGGATATTTAACTTCTGGATTGTTGTAAAGATAGTAACTGTCGTTTAGAGGAGACTTGTAATTATTATGAACAAGCTATTGATTTTTTTGATTGGACTAACGCTTATTATCTGCAAGGATAAGCCGAAGGCAGAAGTATTTGAAGATCCTTTTTTTAAAGATGACCTTCCTTTAGTAAATTCTCGTTTAGAGAACCCATTCAATCCTAAGTCGATTCCTATTATTGGAAAAACAAGAGAAGAAGATATTTTAAAATTCTATCTAGGTGATCCGAATGAAAGACAAACGTATCGAAAGATTCAAACAAGGAAAATTCATTCTAAAATCTGTAAATACAATCGTAAAATTCTTTTGCAACAACTTATTAGCGACTCCATTTCTAATGAGGATTACACTGGATACAGAGGTAAAGAATATATTTACTTTTGGATTTATTTTCAAGATGGAGTTACAAGTTGTTACACTATTGAACATTTGGTAATGGGATAAAGGGAAATATGATATGAATATACCGGAAATAGATTTTGAAAAACTACGCGAAGAACGTTATGCATATTGGTCACAACGAACACGAAAGGATCGGAACAAGTATGGAATTAAATCATTTATGGTTAACGATAGACCTTGGCCTAAGGAAACTGAGTAGAGACTAACAAAGTGTAACTACTTCTAGCGAAAAGGATCGAAGCGTCGTTAATAATTTGCATAATTGGAAATGCTCTTCTAAGTCGGGCGGCGCAAATTATTTACGATGGCTTGGCCGCTGGTGAACGATAGTGATGGGTGGACTGAGAGCCTGGTCGGTGTTTTGTAGGATAATGTTATTTGCCGTATGCGAAGAAGTTGAGATTCCCGACTGAAAATTTCGGGAATGACAGAAACAGTGCAAATGTAATAAATGAAGATTACACCGATTTGCCCAAACATTTAAAAATAAATATAACTTTAAAATAATCAAACATTACAACCTTCCATGACAAATTTAATTCAAAAAACAATTTTACGAATAATCACAATTACCCTTGCATTTTCAATACTCCACTGCCAAGCGGATACACTTACTTCTTCTCTTACTTCCCTTCCCGCGGATGCGATAAGTGGTGGTGTGGTTGTGTTAAACAGAACTTTCTGGAGTGAGGATAAGATTATTATCCCCAAATCGGAGTCTATCGAAATTATTTCTGTAGAGGAAACCTCTAGCCAAATAAAAGTCTATTTCAAGAGCACGAAGAAGCCAGGCAAAGTTTTATTTCATTCTGAGAAAGGTTTGCGCTTGGAATTAGAATTTTATTCTTCCGTTTCTGATTCGGATGAGGATGGTTTTCCAGATAGCGTTGAACTTTCGCGGGAAGATGGAGAGCGATTTCGAAATTGGTTTGTTCGAATTGCCGAGTCTCAATTTGTAAAACCGAATAGTTATTGGAACCCGAATGAGCGGGATTGCGCGGGGCTAATCCGCTATAGCTACCGAGAGGCTTTGAAAAAACACGACGGGGATTGGTTTATCCAGAGCGGAATTTCTTTAGATAAAAATTTGCCCGATATTGCTTCCTATTCTTATCCGAATGTTCCCTTTCTTGGCGAGAAAATTTTCAAACAAAAGAAAGGCTCGACTCTTGATCTTGCAAGCTTTGGAACTTTCGCCGATGCCGAAACACTTTTTCGCTTCAATACCATTTTCATTTCAAAAAATATTGTAGAAGCCAAAAGGGGGGATTTGTTATTCTTTGAAAATAGGGGAGAAATTCGTTTTCCATTTCATTCTATGATCGTTTCTGATATTGCTGGTGTCGAGCCGATTGTAATCTATCACACGGGTGAGGGAAATATTTTAAAACGAGTTCCAATTTCTTATCTTGCGAGCAGTAAGATTTTTAGAATCTCTCCTGAGAACCCGCATTTTCTAGGTGTATATAGATTTTCTATTTTGGAGTAAATCATGAGTAACCATAACCGACTAACTAAGCTTTTAAGTTTTCTAATCCTATTTTCTTTTACCTTTTATTCTTACGCTGATGAGACTTCTCCCGAGTTTTATCTCAGCACGGATAAAAGTTTTGCCCGTGAGGAAATTCCTTACGTCAATTTGGAAGGACCGGGTTATAGTGGTTATACGCTCAGGGTTTATGAGATTGCTGATCCTGAAAAATTCCTTCAGGAAAAAGTTCGCGAAAGACTCGTCAAAGAAACAAGCGACAAACCGGCATTCGCCGACCCGCTTCAATTATTAAAGAAAACCTTTCAATATTTCAAAAACGATTTAAGACAAATTGGACGAAAAGAGTTAAATACAAAGACTCGCTCTTCCGTCTCCAAAGGACTTAAGATGGATTACCCGCGAGTCACCGAAGAAAATATTGCCCATCCTGCAATCCTAAAAGACCATAAATTAGTTCTAAGTTTTTCTGTCCCAAAGTCTAAGCAAAGTTGGATTTATAAAAGAGTTCCCGTTCCCTTAAAGGATACAGGTGTATTTTTGGTCGAAGCATTTACTAATTCTCATTTTGCTTATTCTCTCGTTTTTAAATCTGATATTCACTTCGTCACCAAACTTGCCGAGGGGGAAACTCTTGTATATGCCGCTAGAAAAGACAATGGAGTTCCAAAAGAAAAAGCCGTCGTTAAAATTTGGGATACCAGCAGCGCCGAGTTAGTGGCTAATGGCAAAACAAATTCTTCCGGCATATTTCATCACAAAGGTAAAACTGGAACAAAAAGTCTAATCCTTGTTACCCACGAAAATCAATTCGCAGTTTCTGATCCAACTTTTTATTCCAGTTCCTTTTATAGTGAAGGTGGAATTAAATCTTACCTTTACACAGACAGACCTGTTTATAGACCCGGTGATACTGTTTACTTCAAAGGTATTGTTCGGAATTTTAAAAAAGATTCCTATTTTTCTTCTTCCGGAAAAGGGACCGTTGATGTGTTAACATACAAAGGAGATGTAATTCATTCAGGAATTTCTATTAACTTAAATTCGAATGGAACTTTTGACGGTGAATTCAAAGCTCCCGAAGGAGAAGAAGTTTATCTAGGTGTTTATAATCTTGTCTTGAACTACCAAAGTAAAACTTATTCCACAGAATTTTCTGTCGATGCATATAAAAAACCGACCTTCCTTGTAAAAGTCAAACCAGAAAAGCAATCCTATGTCAAAGGAGAAAAAGTCAAACTTGATATTCAAGCTGCGTATTATCACGGTAAGCCGCTTTCAGGAGTTGAAGTAGAATACCAAATCTTTCGAAAGGCAAAGTATGATTATTCTCCAATCGGAACTTTAAACTGGGAAGGAACGGATTCTTATCTCACTTCCAAAGAAACTTCAGGAAGAAGAGAAATTATAAAATCAGAAAAAGCTCTTTTAGATAAAAGTGGCAATTATTCCTTGTCGTTTCTTCCTGAAAATATCACCGAAGACTTCGCCTATACTGTAGTAGCCTCTGTTCGTGATTCCGATACTACTCTCACCGGCGCCTCTTCTTTTTCTGTAAATCGTAGCTCTATTTTTATCCGTGTTAAAAAAGAAAACCAAGTCTTCGAGCCAGGCTCAGATGTAGTTGTAAATGCAGAAATTATTCCTTATGATAAATCTCTTTCGAAAGAAAATCTCGCTCGGGAAATTGCTTCTCGTAAAATTAAAGCTATTTTATATCGTAGAAAATTCCAGTCCATTGCGCAAGAAGCTGAGCGAAAGAAAATAGATTCCTTTTCAGAAAAAACAAATCCAGAAGGGAAAGCAGAGTTCAAATTTAAAATACCGGATAAAGGTCATTATGTGCTTCGTTTTGAAACAGAAGATGCCAATGGCTCTGAAACATTTGCGGAAACAACTCTCTGGTCTTCTGCAAAATCAGATTCTATCGAAATTCCATTGAAAGATATTTCACTTACCGCGGGGAAAGATATTTACTCTCTAGGCGATACCGCAGAAATTCTAATCCTATCCCCTGTCGCTGACGCAAACTTACTCGTAACCTTAGAAGGAAATCGCATTTTGAAATATGAAAGCATTCCCATGAAAGGAAACTCTTTTAAATACAGCGTCAAAATCACTCCTGAGCTTTCGCCAAACTTTACTTTGTCGGCTGTTTTATTCGCCAATCGAGAAACCTATTCGGGGCAAATAAAAGTTGTCGCTCCACCTGAAAGTAAAATATTAAAAGTAAAAATGAAAACTGATCACGAAATCTATAAGCCGGGCGAAACTGTTCAATTAGAAATTTCTACTTCTGACCTAAAACAAAAAGGAGTCAAAACAGAAGTATCCGTTGCCATCGTAGATGAAGCTATTTACCAAATCCAGGAGGAAAAAAATCCTCCACTTATTTCTTACTTTTATCATCCCAGAAGAAATGATGTGAATACGGTTTACTCTTCCTCCTATCGCTTCTTTGGCTATTCTGAGTCTAGAAGAATGGATTTAGCTTTTGGAAAGAAGACGAACCTCCCGCTGTCTGCCTTGAAAGAAGATGACAATCGTTCTCGTGAAAAGTTTAAAGACACCGCTTTTTGGAATGCTACTGTAAATACGGATTCGGAAGGTAAGGCTAAGATTAGTTTTGTGCTGCCGGACAATTTAACTTCCTGGAGAATAACAGCAGTTGCCCTTACGGAAGATTCTAAATTTGGGCAATCTACTTCGAATTTTATTTCTCGCAAACCTCTGTCTTTACAAGCCAATCTTCCTTCTTATCTACTCCGCGGAGAAAAACATACTGTTTCCACAACGGTTACCAATTTTAGTAATTCGAAAGAAGATGTTCTTGTTGCTCTTGAGGCTAACGGCGCTTCTGTGCTTGGTAATTCTTCGAAAAAAATTAACTTAAAGCCGCAAGGAAGTGAACTAGTTAGTTTTACTATTCAAGCCGATGAGACAAGCCCCGCAAAGAATGTAAGCTTGAAATTTACCGCGAAAGGGGCTAATCAGGATACTCTCATTCAGAAAATTCCACTTCGTTATTTTGGCGTAAAGAAAATTGAATCAGCTTCTTTAAAACTAAATTCTCAGGCTCAAACTGCGAAAGCTTCTTTGAAAATTCCGAATACTGCCGCAGAAGAGCGACTAACGCTTCGAATTAATCCAGGGAATATGGAAGCATTAAAATCAACCTTACCTTACTTAATTGATTATCCTTACGGCTGTGTCGAGCAAACAATGAGTCGTTTCGTTCCGGTTCTTGCAGCACAGAGAGCAGGCGCAGTTTCCTTAAAACAAAGAGACGAACTTCCTAAGATGGCAATTCAGGGTTTAAAAAATCTAAAATCTCTTCTAGGTAAAGATGGAGGCTTCAAGTGGTTTGCCCCTGATAGTGGTGAGGATCTAATGATGTCAGCTTATGTTTACCGTGCTCTATCTATTTCTAAAAAATTAAAACAAGAACCCGATGAAGAAATTTTAAATCAAACTCGAAGTTATCTCTATAAAGCGCTCGAATCAACTTCCGATCCGTTTCAAAAAGCATATATCTTATTTTCTCTCACGGAAGGCGGCGAAGTCGAAGCATCTCTTGTTGAATCACTTTCTGGAATTGTAGACAAACAAGGAGTATACGGTAAAGCCTTAACTGGTTTAGTTCTGCATTCTTCGGGTAATAAGGATAAGGCGAAATCAATATTTAAAAAAGCTATTGCCGAGTCCGGCATTATGAATGGCAAGAGTCTACCGGAAGATAATACTATAGAAAAAGACGGAGTCGAAATGCTTTCCGCTTTACTTCTATTATCCGTTCGTTTAAACGAGGAAGCAATTTCGGATACTCTAAGCGAAGATCTATTTAGTAGAAGAACGGACATTGGATGGAAAAATTCTAGAGACACTGGAATGGCAGTCCTTGCTCTTGCTGAAAAATTAGAGGTCTTTACTGAAAAACTAACACCGATTAGCCTGTTAATCAAAGTAAATGGAAAGGAATTTAAGTCCATAACTGCTAAACCAACAGAAATTCTTTCAGGCAAAGCAGATTGGAATTTTTCTATTCCTAATTTAGTTAAAGGAGAAAATACTATCGAGCTAGTAAAAGAAAAAGGCGGAACTGTTTACTCGATTGTATCTTTGCAATACACGGATAAGTCGAAATCCTTCACTCCAGTCGAAAAAGGACTGAAAATCAAAAGAGAATACTTTTCTGTAACCGCTGAAGAGAATAACGGTAAAATGAACTTAACCGCTAAGAATTCTAACTCATTCAAAC
>JANMOF010000056.1:0-6222 GCA_031368925.1 Leptospiraceae bacterium | reverse complement strand
AGAAATTCCTTCTGTGGAAAGAAGAGCCTGGTATTGCTTGGTGAGAGAAGATTTTGGAGCAGTTAGAATTTTTACAAAGTCATCCATAGAAAGTTTTTCTAATTCTACACGAATTGGAAAACGACCTTGTAATTCTGGAATTAAATCGGATGGCTTTGACATATGAAATGCACCGGCAGCGATAAATAAAATATGGTCTGTTTTAACCGGTCCAATCTTAGTGTTGACTGTAGCCCCTTCTACGATTGGAAGTAAATCACGCTTAACACCTTCACGGGAAACATCGACTCCACCACCACGGCTTTCTTTACCGGCGATTTTATCAATTTCGTCGATGAAGATAATGCCCATTTCCTCCACTCGACGTGCTGCTTCTTTTTGTAATTTTTCCTGGTCGAGTAATTTATCTGCTTCAATATCTGCGAGAATTTCAATTGCTTCTTTAACAGGAACTTTACGCTTTTTATTTTTCTTAGAGACGAGATCTCCAAGCAGATTTTGAATTTGATTATCCATTTCTTCAAAGTTAGCAGCCCCAAAGACTTGCATCATAGGCATTCCGCCTGCTGGACTTTGCGAAATATCTAGTTCAATTTCTTGCTCGTTTAATTTGCCTGATTTTAATTTCTTACGCATCATCTCACGAGTTTCAAGATAACGCTCGCGTCTTTCCACTTCTCCCGGATCATCGACATTATCCTCAGTCATAAAACCCATTCCAGACTGCTTTGCATTATCAGGAATTAAAATATCTAGAATAACTTCCTCTGCATTCAGTCTTGCGTGATCTACTAGTTTCACTCGAAGCTCAGTTTTTACCATGTTGAGAGAAATATTAGCAAGATCGCGAACCATAGATTCCACATCACGACCAACATATCCAACCTCGGTGTATTTAGTAGCTTCCACTTTTATAAAAGGAGCACCGTATAATTTAGAGAGTCTGCGGGCAATCTCTGTTTTCCCCACACCAGTAGGTCCTATCATGATTATATTTTTAGGATAAATTTCTTCTCGCATAGAAACATCTAACTTGCGTCTTCTCATTCGATTGCGAAGAGCGATAGCAACTGCTTTCTTTGCATTTTTTTGACCGATGATATGCTCATCTAGACTTTGGACAATTTCTCTAGGGGACATTTCAAATGTCTCGCCTTCATAAGTAATAGCTGGTTTTGTAATTTCGCTCATAGTATTTCTTCTAAAGTAATATTATTATTTGTATAAATGCAAATGTCTGCTGTAATTTTCATGGACTCAAGGACAATCTCTTTTGCACTGAGTGATGTATTTTTATACAATGCTTTTGCTGCGGCATATGCATAGTTTCCGCCAGAACCAATCGCCAGAATATCTTCGTCTGGGGAAATAACATCTCCTGTTCCAGAGACTAAGAAGGATTCATCTTTATCCGCTACGATAAGCAGCGCCTCTAGCTTTCGAAGCATTCTATCAGTTCTCCATTCACGGGCTAATTCCACTACACTGCGAGATAGACTTCCGTTAAAAGTTGTGACTTTTTTTTCGAACAATTCGAATAAGGTAAAAGCATCAGCAGCAGAGCCTGCGAAGCCCGTAATAATTCTGTCATGAAACATTCGTCGCACTTTTTTGGCTGTGTGCTTCATGACTGTTTGCCCCATAGAGACCTGACCATCACCTGCAAGGGCAACTTTTCCGTCTCTTCGGACACATAGAATGGTAGTAGAATGAAATTCGGGATAAAAGGATTGTTTCATAGTTTTCTAAGGATAGGTTTTCAAACGGGCTTTTTTTATCTACAAATATAAGAGCCTGCCTTAAAAGGGTATTGTCCCATGGAGCTTGACTTTTATTTCTTCTCAAACACGCTCTAAGAGATAATCAATTCAACTAAAGTGCCTTACTTTTTTAAAAAATTTTTAATCAAAATATATTCTTTCCCGTTCTCTAAGTAATAGCTTTAAGTGCAAAAAATAAACAAAATATCCGATAGAATAAATAAGAAGGTTTTCATGAACTCAGTATCAACAGACTTGCCGATTGTGCGCGGCGAAATTATTGTAAATAGAATTCGATTTGGGCTTTTTATACTGTATGCAATTGCAACGGCTATTTCTATAAATGTTGCCACTATAACACTTTCTTTAGTCTATACAGCTGGAACAATAAGTATCCTACTTTACACACTCTATTCAAGAAATAAGATATTAAAAAATGAATTTGATATTCGCCTTGTTTACCTTAATTCTTTTCTAGATGTATTTATCATTTTTTTAATTCGCGTCGTTCAATGCATTGTTCTGGAGAATGGAGGAGATTTTGTACTCAAAGAAAAAGTTCTTTTCTCGGCTAGCTATCTTTACATGGCGATGATTCCACTGCGTTATAACGGCAAATTTGCATTATTCACAGGAGGACTAATATTAGCACAGGAAATTATTATCGAGATAATAGCAGTCAATTCAGGCATTAAATTTACCGAAAAAGACGGGGGGGTTGCCTTGAACGAGTATTCATTACCCGCTCTTTTTAATATCAATTTATTTTTGATCGCATCTATTTTTATTAGCTATATTCTTTCTAACATGAGTAAGTCTGCCATTTTAAATGCAAATGAAAAAGAAATAATGGCAAGAACATCTCTCGAAAAAAATAATAAGATTGTAGAAAACTTGAAAGTATCCGCAACCAAATTAAAATCTTTAAAAGAAAAAGTAAAAAATACAATTGGAGATATACAAACTTCCATTATGACACAGGCTTCAAGCTCAGAGGAAACCTCCTCCTCGATGGAGCAAATCTCGGCAGCCTCAAGGCATATCAGCACGGCTACAGAAGATCAAAATAGTTTGTCCAAGAATACGATCAAGTTAGTCGATGAAAATGAAACTTACTTCGGACAACTAAAAAATGCACTCAATTCCCTTCGCTCTCTGAATGAAAAATTAAATTCTATTATCAAGACAGGTCGCACGGTCATAGGAAAAACAGGAAAATCGATGGACAATATGCGTGAGTCCTCCGTTGGAATTTCCAAAGTAGTAAACGTTATGCGAGAGATTGCGTATCAAACTAATCTACTTGCTCTTAACGCAGCCATTGAAGCAGCAAGGGCGGGAGAAACAGGAAAAGGCTTCTCTGTCGTAGCCGACGAAGTAGGAAAACTAGCACAGAAATCTACTATACACACAAAAGAAATTACAGAGAATGTGCAAAAATCTTTGGAAGATGTAACTGTTGGGAGCAAATCAGTAGAAGATGTAGTGAAAGCATTTGATGTAATATTTAATAGCTATTCTGAAATTGAAAACTTTGTTTTGATTTGCAACGAAGCAATGAGTAATTTCGAGAAAAATAAATTGGGCATGGTTAGGTCACTTACAGAGTTAAATAAAAATGCGGCTAATATCCGTAATGCTACCAATGAGCAGGAAATGGCAGTGCACGAAACAACAAGTGCCATTATGAAAATTTCCGAACAGGCAAATACACAGGCAGAGTCAATAGGCGAACTAAATGAATTAGTAGATTTCTTAGGAGAAACAGAAGATTTAATCAATAAGCTTACTGTTAACTAACTTTAATTAGTCGGATGATTTTAAAAATAGAACCGAGGATTGTCTTAAAAAAAGGAAGCTTTGCCATTTTAATTAATTTAAAAACTAGATCCATGCTTTCATTAATTAGAATATCCGTATTTCGATGAGCAGTCGATGTATCAGAAATCCAGTAATAAATAATTCCAAGCTGGTAAAGCCAGAGCAATTCTGGTAAATGAAGGGCGACTTCTCCTTTTAGATTTAAATTAGAAGTTTCTAGAGCATCACGGATAATCTGAATTGCCTCTTCCCTGATTTCTCGCGTCTCCTTGCTAAAAGGTGAGAGCGGATGATTTGGATCTGCCGCATTTTTAGCAAGAACAGATACAAACTTATAGTACTTAGAAAAATAATCTAGCTTATAGGAGATAATATTCTTTAGCCGAAGTTTAAAATCTTCCGTGGTTCGACAAAATTCAAGACTCTGCAATCTTGCATCATCCTGCGAAATTGTATAAAACTGCATAACAATGTCTTCTTTTGTTTTGAAATGGTAATAAGTAGCACCTAACGCAACATCAGCCTTAGCTGCAATCATACGCATCGTCGCTTTTTCATAGCTTTCTTTTTGAAAAAGAGAAATCGCAGTAGAATAGATTAATTCCTTGGTTCGCTTTGATTTCTCAGTTTCTTTTCTATCTGGTGCTAGTGGCTTCTTTTTTTTAATCATAATTCAATTCAGCAAAACTTACATTAGCCGCAGGCGTCATCCCCGAAATTTTCAGTCGGGGATCTCAAGAGGTAGAAATTCTCGATTAGAACTGAAACTTAATGTTTCTCCTTAGGTTGAAACATAATGGGAATGACAATCTAAACGCAACTCAGTGCAAGACCATGGCAATATTCCTTATTTCCATTTTTTAAGAAGCAGGTCTTACTACAGCTATATTTTGGTCTATGCCTAATTCTTTTTTAAGAAGAGTTCTTTTTCTAAGTCTACCAAAAAGATAGAGATTGAAGAAATGCATAAATCCTAAAAGTAGAATCACAAGACCAATTTTAAAACTAAGAATTTCTAAAGCCTCAACTGCATCGGTCGGTTTATGCCCAATCTTCAAGGCTATTGTAATATAGCCGAGGTTAATCAGGTAAAACCCAACTACAAGTAAATGATTTACAGAATCAGCAAGCTCGTCGGAATGAAATGCATCTATTAGAAAAATTCTACCATTCTTAGAAAGAGTTCTTGCAACCCAGATAGTTACAATGATGCTAATTAGCACATACACACCGTAAACCCACAGAGTAGCATCTGTAGATTTCTTGCTTTTACCAATGTGAGCTCCCTTACCAACCAAGTATTCAGCTAATTCAGTGTATCCGCTTGCATTCGCAATATCTAAAATAGTCTCCCCGTTTCTGTCAGGCTTATTTATCTCAAGGTCTGAATTTGACTGAAGTAGGTATTCCACAATTTGCCTTTGGTTCAAAGCAACCGCACGATGAAGCGGAGTGTTTCCTTGCCTGTCTACGCTGCCTGCAAGGCTTGTATTAATTGTTATAATCATTTTCACGAGTTCTAGATTCTTTGCCTCGACAGCGTAATGTAATGTTGTTCTACCGTTAGAGCTTTGGCGATTTAAATCCTCATAGCGATATACTCCCTTTTGGATTTTAGCCTGCGCACATTTTAAATTTTGAATTTCACATTCTACCGGTTCTGTTTCCTGGGCGAAAAGCATTCCCTGGAAAAATAGGATTAAAAAGAATATTTGAATTGTTTTCATGGCGTTCTCCTTTTTTGAACACGTTCAATTATATAAGCAAGCAAAGATTTGTCAAACTTTTTTTTGAACGCGTTCAATTTTATAGACATGATGGGAATAGAAAGGGATTTAGATTTGCATTTTTTTAATTATTTTTCATAGTCCGTTTTAGGTCAAATACCCGGACTACTACTCATCCCTCACCGAATACTAGTAATATACTTTAATATATCAGTAGGCCAGTCGGGTGTGCCGGATTTGAGAATAGTAATATGTCCTTCTTTCTGTCCGATCTTATCTAAAAGAACGTTAGTTACCATCTTCGCCATGACGTTTGTGCGCTCCATGAAGACAGAATGTTGATCTATAAATACCCAGTCGCCGATGAAGAGCAGATTCTCGATGGGAGATTGGATAGAAGGTCTATTAGCCTCATCACCGGGACGAAAGCCTGTATAAGTATCCCAATGGTTGATGTAAAATTCAGAATAGTCTTTTAGATCGGGGATAATTAGCTTTAGTTCCTTGTGAACTAGATCCGCAATTTCTTTATGAGAATATTTCAAAAGTTCTTTCCATTTAGAAACTTGCACTTCAATTAGATCAATATTTTTTGCGGCGAGTTCAGGGATTTGTTTACTCGACCAGTTGCTTGTAAATCCTAAATAGTCATAACCTGTTGGCATAAAGTCCATTGCGGAATATTTACCTTCCGGAAATCTCTTCTTCCAGGCATCGCTATTTTCATATAAGAGGTTTACACAGAGTATGTGCGCGTTAGTTAAAAGACTTGCTTTTTTAAAATACTCGTCGTCTCTATCTAGATTATTTCCTAGGATAAATTTCTTAGCTCCCAGGACATCCATTGCGGCAATAAAATAATCAGCAGTAAACACGCCCGGCTTAATTTCCCCTATGACTTCGAGTTCAGAATG
>JANMOF010000047.1:0-1866 GCA_031368925.1 Leptospiraceae bacterium | reverse complement strand
ATGCAAATCATCCAATGTAACATACTTTACAATTAAATCTTTAATATCTATTTCCCTAACTTCTCCATTTTGAAATGTTAATAGAAAAATGTAATCTTTCTTTTGTTTGCAATCAATCAATTTCATAGTTACTCCAAAGGTGCAATGGAATGAAAATTTTGCGTTTCCCACATTTCTATAAGCTCTTGTTGATGAACCTCAGTCCATTCTCTTACCATCTGGCGACATTTTTTAGGAATGCTACCTTCAATAATGTTTAGATTTCTTAATTCCATGACTGCTTCGTATTCACCATATTTAATATGAATATGTGGTGGCGGATGTTCGCTGTCAATTAAATACATTCTTATGATGATCCCATAAAATCTTGCTAGCTCAGGCATATTTAATACTTCCTTCATTCACTATGATTTAACGCAGAAATTTTGCAATTTCTATCCATCTAATTTAGTAAATTAATTCAATTACTTTTAGAGTAACTTTATCAAATCCAGATAAAACTTCTCCATGATTATTGCAAATTTCCTTTTGCAATCGAACTATAAAAATTTTGAATTTCAGTTTTCTCAACTACGCTCATCTTCGGAAAACTATTCAGCACAGTCAACATTTCTTCTTCTGTTAGCCCATACAAATGAAACACACGCGCGTCGATTTCTGCTTCCAAAGTCTCCGTTGCGTCTCGCTGCGAGTCACCTGTCTCTAGAGTAGAGTCTCCGTAGCGTCCCGCTGCGGGAAATTTTTCTACAGTGGGAGATTGACCCTGAGCGGGACGCTCAGGAGACTTTTGGTTCTTAGCCGCTAGGATTTTGTCTACGAGGGTGATGAAATTTCCCTCTCATTTCAAATTCCCACTTCTCAATTCCCTATAAAACTCAACGATCAAATCTTTTTCTTCTACTCTCATCTTCGGAAAACTATTCAGCACAGTCAACATCTCTTCCTCTGTGAGTCCGTACAAATGAAAAACACGCGCGTCGATTTCTGCTTAAGAAATAAATTGATTAATGATTTCTTTATCTTTAGATAATAATGAATTTATTAAGTCTGATAAAGTCACATTTTTTTTCTCTGCTAGTTTTATATAGAAATCTTGATTTTTTTTATTTAAATAGAGTGGTAAAGAAACTTCTTCTTTTGCCACATAAAATTTCCCTTTGACACCTTTTGAAAAGTCATATTTCTTTTTCATTATTTTCCTCCTAAACTTGCTAAGTAATCTTGTTGTTCTGATTCGACCGCTCTTCTAGCAGATATAATTCGAATTCTTTCTTGTTTACCATAAATTCTTTCAGTGTGTATGACAATAATAATTCCATATCTTTTTATATTGCCTATAGTTACCCATCTTTCTTCCTTTTGAGAGTGATCTATATCAGGAATAGAAATGTTTTCTCTATCTGAAAATACATAAGAAGCTTCCTCAAAGGAGATACCATGCTTTTTCTGATTGGCAATATTTTTGTTTTCATCCCATTCAAAATATATCACTTCAAAGTCCCATTTCTCAATTCCCGATAAAACTTCCCAATCAAATCTTTCTCTTCTACTCTCATCTTCGGAAAACTATTCAGCACAGTCAACATTTCTTCCTCCGTGAGTCCAGACAAATGAAAAGCACGCGCATCGATTTCTGCTTCCAAAGTCTCCGTAGCGTCTCGCTGCGAGTTACCTGTCTCTAGAGTAGAGTCTCCGTAGCGTCCCGCTGCCGGAAATTTTTCTACAGTGGGAGATTGACCCTGAGCGGGACGCTCAGGAGACTTTCGGTTCTTAGCAGCTAGGATTTTATCTACGAGGGTGATGAGGGGTTGTTGTAATTTTGGATTGTCGATTGGTGCGCGGGGAATTGGGATTCTTTCTAGATAG
>JANMOF010000022.1:0-3667 GCA_031368925.1 Leptospiraceae bacterium | reverse complement strand
TGAATTTTCTAAAGGAGCATCTGTTCAGAGAGGGAGTAATTCTTTGTTATCCACAGAATCTACAAATACAATTACTTTATCTACGGCAGTAGATTTAAGTCGCATGTTTATAATTGCTTATAGCCGAACTACAAATACTTCAAATACAATTGATGAAGAAAGAACACTTCGTTACAGGTTGACCTCTACAACAGGATTAGAAGTGCTTCGAAATGAAACCGGCATTGGAGTATCTTACGAATGGCAAGTAATTCAATTGGATGGGGGTAGAGTTCAATCAGGTATTAGTACAATTACAAATGGTTCTACTTCTGTTTCTGTGACAATTAGTAGCGTCAATTTAAGCAATTCTTTTATTATCCTAAACTCTGCCGCGGGGGCAGATGTTAATGGGGTGGAAACTGATCATTATGTGCAAGCTTCGTATGCATCGACTACGCAGGTAAGTTTTACCCGGACAGGCAATTCCGATACGGTTGACATTGCCTGGTTTGCAATAGAAATGATAGATGGCACATCTGTACAAAGCGGCAATAGTAGTGTAGCCACTACTTCTACATTTTCAACCTCTACTCTAGCTACTGTTGATACAACTAAGACTATGATTGTTTCTTCCTACCGAGTGGATACTGGCGATGCTCCGGCTACGACACAGGATTCAGGAACTTTTTCTTCCTATTTTCTTGATTCGAGCACGATTCAATTTGAAAGAGCTAGCGCTGAATCTAATAGTGCTAATATTAGTTGGTTTGCTGTCCAATTTCAGTAAGCATATTGTCTTAGATTTTTTTTAATCTATTTACTAAGCTTAACAATTCTTTTCTAGTTCCGTCCGGGTCATAGAGGATTGCACTCTGGATTAAATGAATGACCATGTTAAAATCTAAACTTCCTTTATAAATGGAGTGATTTAAAATCATTCCGAGTCCTGCTACCCCAGCGGCAAATCTAAAGTTGTCGGAGGCATCCCAGGTTGTGTTTTTAGCATCCAATATGTTTTCTCTTAATTCTTCAGGTTTGCCATTCGTTGTCTTGTAGGTTAGTTTTACCATCGCTAGCTCGCTGCCTTTTTTATAGGAATCGGATGTAATTACTTCGTATAAAGCGGTATGGCTAAAAGATGAGCTTACTTCATACATTTTTTTGGTAGGACTCGGACGATATTTCTCAAAGCCTATTAACCGAAACGATTCCACCAAACCAGGATTAAACTTTACTTCAATACTCATATCCTTTGCCAGGCTAATAAATGTTAGCCAAGACTGTAGACTGAGGCTTTTCTTCGCATCTTCGGATGAGTTTATATAATAAGCTTCGCCAGCCTTTGTCGTATTTACTAAATCCATTACTGGAACTTTACCCGAAGTTGAAAAACCAAATATAGAAAAACTAATACCTGCTTTATTTTCTTTTAGAATTAGAGAAAGCAGCTCATCGTTATTAACCCCTCCAAAATCACCATCGGTGACAATAATAACTTTGGTCTGTTCTCTGTCCGATCTCATTTCTCTTGCAAGTTTATACGCAAGTAGTATTCCTGGCAATGCGTTTGTTCCCCCGGTGGGCTTTAGTCTTGCTATAGAGTCCAGAATTCGATTCTTTGCATTCATACTAGTAGGGGGTAGAATTATTTTTGCGTCATCGGTATATTCAATAGTAGCCACACTGTCTTTTGAATTGAGTCCTTGGATAAAAGCTTTCATGGAGTTTTTGGCAAGATCCATTCTTTCAGATCCGCCCATTGAACCCGAAGTATCAATTGCAAATACGATATTCTTAGAAGCTTCGTTTGAATTTTCTTCTTTCTCAATTTTTCCTGAATTGATTCCAATGTGAATTAGCTTTCTTTTATCGTCCCATGGGGAAATAGCGGCTTCTAAGTGTAAGCCGATAGGCTTCCCATCTTTGGGGTTTGGATAATTATAGGGAAAAGAATTTAATAATTCTTCGGTATAGATATTAGAAGGATAATTAGAATTTTCCACGGCATCTTTCAAATTTATATAAGATGCTGTAGATGCTTCTAGCGGAAAATAAGAATTTGTCCCTACCTTGGTAGAAGTAAAATCTTTTCCAGGAAAGACTTCGTATGATGGTATATTTTCTTTACTATAAAAATTTGTCCGTGTATTGTACCCCGAGCAAGATAGAAAAAGGATGATTGCGATTATGCATGTATAAATTATTCTTTGATTCATTTCTTTACCTTAAAAGGAAATACCGAGTATTTTTCTTGTTCCGTCTGCTTCTTTCGTATAAGAAAATAATTTTAAAACAGAATACTTTTCGAAAGAAGTTTCCTCTTCTTTTTGATAATCCCACAACCAACCCCAAAGACTACCTCTTGCACGAAAGCCTCTCTCTTTTTCTGTGTACTCTCTATAAATAGTTCCAAGTAAAATATAAGTATCCTCTTCCCGGGTTCGCTCATCTTTTTTATACCAATAACCAAGTCCTAATAAGCCTAGATGAAAATTCTTTCCAGTCTCTTCTGATGTATACAGTAACATCGGTCCATAAATTCTAGAATGTTCGTCTTTAAAATCATAGCTGCGGATAACAGGGAAAAAATTGTAAATTGTCTCACCCCTTTTATTAGAATATCCAAGCCATAACACCGAGGCATCACTCCAAACATCATTTTCCTTTTTAAAATTCCAAACATATCCGTAGCCTCCTTGAAAATAATTTTCCTGTTTTAAGTTATGATAGCGAATTCCTGTAAACAACAAATCCCATGTGTAAGATTTGTCTGACGCAAAATGCTCATAATCCAATAGATAAAGAAAATTATTTCTAAGTCCTTCTTTTGAATTTCTTCTATAATTTCCAAAAGTCCAGTTTTGATAATAATCAATGCCTGATTCGTGATAAAAAAGCAGGGAAAGATTGTAAATAGATTTTGTGTCATTGCCACGATAGCCTCCACCCAAATACCATAGAATTGAGGCTTCTTCCCATTTGCCTGCATTCCTTGAAAAATTCCATCCGTATTCCCACAGACCATAAAAACTAACATCTGAATCTGCGCTTTTAAATTGAAAGCCTTTTACGAGTAAATTTAATTCGAATAAGTTAGGATTTTTTTCTACTTCAGTTAAGAATAAAAAATTATAATAAAAATTCTTTTCTGATTTTTTAAGATAATTAAATAGTGTAAATGTCCAGAAGTTGCTACCACTTTTTTTATTCAAGGTGAGTGGAAAAATTCCGAAATTGCCATCACTGAAATAATAAAATGGGAATGCGATAAATCTGTCTAGTTTCTCGCCAAAGTATTTTGTATCAAAAATCCAAAGTAGGTTAGTATGAGTTGTATCGCCATTTTTATCTCGATAGAAAAAGGGAGTAACCCAGAGACTAGATGATTTATACTCATTTTGTATTCCATCAGCATTTTGCTCTTTTCGTTTGTAACTTTCGTAGTATGTAAGTGTAGGCCATAACAAAAAACTTACCTGGGAATTTGCATTAGCTTCTGTTTTTTTGTAATAAGAAAATAGAGTATAATTTTGATTTGTCTCTATATCTTTGCTTTTAAAATTTTGCTGAATGTATAAGGGTAGAACTCGATGCCCTGACTTTTTATCAGAAGAGTACCAATTTACTAGAGGCCATATAACAGAGGCTTCTTTCCAATTTTCTTCCTTATACGTTTCTGAGATAT